>DATDHA010000305.1:0-9924 GCA_036521815.1 Alphaproteobacteria bacterium
TTGACCGAGGGTGCGATCGGATTGTCGTTACCCGGCAGCGCGTGGCCGAGGAAGATCTTCTGGGAGATCTCCTCGCGGTTCATGGCCCATTTAAGTGCCGTGCGGACGTCGACGTTGTCGAAGGGTGCCACGGTCACGTCCATCGGGAACACGTAATGGCCATAGCCCGTGACCTCGGTGATATCGCCGATCGGATTTTTCTTGAGAAGGTTGAGCGTCTTCAAATCGGCGCGGCCGATCCAGTGCACTTCGCCGGTCGTCAGTGCGTTCGTGCGCGCCGCGACGTCGGCGATGGTGAGGAACTCGACCTCGTCGAAATAGGGCTTACCCGGCTTGTGATAGTGCGGGAAGCGTTTCAACCTCGCGCGCACCCCCGGCTCCCACGACACAAAGGAGAAGGGGCCGGTGCGCACGTTCGATGCCCAATCCGCCGTGCCGTCCGGCTTCGCCGGCATGATCGGAATGTGGTAGTCGCTCGCGATATAGGGAAAGTCGGCATTGCCGCCGTCGAGCTTGAAGATCACGGTGTCCTTGCCGTCCGCCTTCATATCCGTGATCGCCGCAAGAACCGATTTCACGGCGGATTTCGAATCCTTGCCCATGTGATGGCGGTAGGAGGCGATGATGTCGGCGGGCGTCAAATCCTTGCCGTCGTGGAAGGTGACTCCCTTGCGCAGCTTGAACACCCAGGTCGCGGCCTTGTCGGCCGGCTCCATGCTCTCGCAGAGGTCGGGCGTGATGTTGCCCTTGGCGTCCACTTCGGTGAGGCTGTTCGACATCGAGCCCCAAAACGGCACCTGGGTTGCGGTGTCGGGATAGGACGCCGGATCGCCCGTGTCGGTCGTAGCGCCATGCGCCAGCCCGAACTTGGCGCTCCCGCCTCGCTTGGGCGTGGCGCCGATGCCGGCCGCGCTCAAGATACTCGTCGCGAAAGCCGTGCTGATGCCGAGGGCGGCAGCACGGCCCATGAACTCGCGACGCGAAATCCGACCCTGCACGATCTGCTGGGTCCAATATTCCAGCTCTTTCATCTGCACCTCCCTGACGCATCCCACGCTTATTGGGGCCTTCGCTATTCGCGCGAAGGGGCCGTTCGGCAATGCAAATGGCTCGGGCCGCCGACAGGCGAGCGGCCCGAGCCGTCAGTCAAGCAGCAGTTACGCGAACCACCAGCGCTTCGCGATCTTGAGACCGTCGGCCTCCCAATTCGTCGCGATTTCGCCGTGGGCGAGTTTCTTCGAGCAGGCCTCGACGTAGTTGTTGAAGACGATCACCATCTGGCCGCAATCATCATGCACGAGCTGTTGCAGTTCGGCATACATGCCGGCGCGTTTCTTCTCATCCGCTTCGCTGCGTGCTGCGACCAGAATTTCGTTGAACTTCGGGTTGTCCCACTTGGTCTCGTTCCAGGAGGCCCCTTTCGCATAAACGACGGTGAACATCCAGTCGCAGGTCGGACGGCCGCTCCAATAGTCGGCGACGAACGGCTTCTTGAGCCACACATTGTCGAAATAGCCGTCGTTCGGCTCGCGCACGACGTTGACGGTGATCCCGGCGGCCTTTGCACTTTCCTGGAAGAGCACAGCTGCGTCGACGCAGCCATTGAAAGCGGCATCCGCCGCGGAGAGATCGACCTTGAGATCGCTCATGCCGGCCTTCTTGAGGAGGGCCTTGGCCTTCTCGGGGTCGTAGGTGTATTTCGGCTGGGGATCGATCGCGAATTTGACCGAGGGTGCGATCGGATTGTCGTTGCCGACCTTCACGTGTCCGAGGAAGACCTTCTTCGCGATTTCGTCGCGGTTGATCGCCCACTTGAGTGCCGTGCGCACGTCATTGTTGTTGAAGGGCGGCACCGTCGTGTCCATCGAGAAGACGTAGTGGCCGTAACCCGTGACCTCGGTGATCTCGACGTTCGGGGTCTTCTGGAGGAGGGTGAGGGTCTTTAGATCGGGGCGGCCGATCCAATGCACTTCACCGGTCGTCAATGCGTTCGTGCGCGCCGTCACGTCAGTGATGCTGATGCATTCGACCTCGTCGAAATAGGGTTTGCCCTCTTCGTGGTAGTTGGGGAAGCGCTTCAATTTCGCGCGCACCCCCGGGTCCCACGACACGAAGGTGAAGGGACCCGTGCGCACGTTCGACTGCCAATCGGCTGTGCCGTCGGGGTTGGCCGGCATGATCGGGATGTGATAGTCGCTTGTCAGATAAGGAAAATCGGCATTGCCGCCGCTGAGCTTGAAGATCACGGTGCCCTTGCCGTCCGCCTTGATGTCCGAGACCGCCTCAAGGACCGACTTCACGGCCGATTTTGAATCCTTGCCCATGTGATGGCGGTAGGATGCGATGACGTCGTCCGCCGTCAGATCCTTGCCGTTGTGGAAGGTCACACCCTTGCGCAGCTTGAAGATCCAGGTCGCGGCGTTGTCGGTCGGCTCCATGCTCTCGCAAAGATCGGGAGTGATGTTGCCTTTGGCATCCACCTCGGTCAGGCTGTTCGACATCGCACCCCAGAACGGCACCTGGGTTCCCGTGTCGGGATAGGACGCTGGGTCGCCCGTGTCGGTTGTGGCCCCGTGCGCCAGTCCGAATTTAGCACTTCCGCCGCGTTTGGGTGTCTGGCCGATGCCGGCCTTGCTCAAAATACTCGTCGCGAATGCCGTGGTGATGCCGAGTGCCGCCGCACGGCCCATGAACTCGCGCCGCGAAATCCGACCCTTTACGATCTGTTGGGTCCAGTATTCTAACTCATTCATTTGCGCCTCCCTTGCATGGCTCCCATGCGAAGTCTAGCATGTTAAATTAATGATGTTGAATTAATTAACGCGCGGATTCCCCCCCGCATCCCTGGCAAATCCCCAGCTTCAAGGATAATTTCAGCCGCTTCGCGGAACTATTGGGCATATCGGCTCGATCCGCGTCCGGCGACGCGTTAAGCCTTGCCACTCACGCCCTACCGATATCCTCGAGAAGGAGATCGACACCTCTGGCGCCGACCATGATGCTCGGCCCGTTTATGTTTCCAGACGGTACGGTCGGAAAGATCGAGGCGTCGATGACGCGAAGTCCCGCCACACCGTGCGCCCTGAGCCTCTCGTCCACGACGGCACTTGCCGGCTCCGGTCCCATCCGGCAAGTGCCGGAGGGGTGGAAAACCGAGTAGCTGCGCGCGCGAATGTCAGCGATCAAATCGCCGTCGCTGGCGGCCCCGGCGCCGGGCTTGAGCTCCTCGGCGATGGCGGCGGAGAGTGCCGGTGTCGCGGCGAGACGGCGCAGGAAACGTGCACCCGCCAGAAGCTCCACAACGTCGTGCTCGGTCGAGAGATAGTTCGGATAAATCGCCGGTGCCGCCAGTGGATCGGCCGAGCGGATTTCGAGATGACCGCGGCTCGTCGGCCGGCAGGGCGAAGCGCTCATGACGAAGCCCGGAAATGGATCGGGTTTCATCAAGGCGCGCTTCCCCGGTGCCGCCTTCTCGTAGCTCAACGGCATGAAATAGAGCTGGAGGTTGGGCCGCGAAAGATCGGGCCGGGTGCGCAGGAAGCCGCCCGCCTGGTTGACGCTGAGCGCAAGCGGGCCCGCCCGGAAGAGCGCGTAGCGTATTGCCGCTTTCGCCTTGCCCCACCATGGATAGAGATCGTCATTGAGCGTCGGCTGCCGCGCTCGATAAACGTGGTCGTAGCAGAGGTGGTCCTGAAGGTGCCGTCCGACCGCACTTCGCTCGCACACCACGTCGATGCCGCGGGACTTGAGAAGATCGGCGGGGCCGACACCCGAGAGCTGGAGAAGCTGCGGGGAGTTGACGGCACCTGCGGAGAGGATAATCCCGTGCCGCGCGCGGCCGTGGCGTTGCGCACCCCGCAGCAGATAGTCGACGCCGACGGCACGGGCACCTTCGAAACGGATGCGGGTCGCCTGCGCCATCGTTTCGACGCGCAGATTGGGCCGCCCCATGGCCGGCCGGAGAAAGGCGCGCGCCGATGACATGCGCAAGCCGTCGCGCGTCGTGATCTGGTAGAGCCCCACACCTTCCTGGGATTTGCCGTTGAAATCGCGGTTCTCGGACAGGCCCAAATCATTGCCCGCACGAATGAAGGTCATGCACAAGGGGTGGGCTTCGCCCGCGATGTCCGTCACATGGAGCGGCCCGCCGCTACCGTGATCGTCGCTCGCACCGAACGCGTGATCCTCGATCCTGCGGTAGACGGGCAGGATTTCCTTCCATCCCCAGCCGCGATTGCCGAGGGCTTCCCAACCGTCGAAATCCTCCCGCTGGCCGCGGATATAGACGAGGGCATTGATCGAACTCGACCCGCCCAGGACCTTGCCGCGCGGCCAGTAGTTGATGCGATTCCCGAAACCCGGAACCGGCTCAGTGAGGTACATCCAATTGACGCGGGGGTTATAGAACGTCTTGCCGTAGCCGATCGGGATTTGCACCCAGGCTTGCCGATCCGACGGACCTGCTTCCAGCAGGAGGACGCGGTGACGCCCGCTCTCGGTGAGGCGGTTCGCCACCACGCATCCGGCCGAACCGGCACCGATGACGATGAAATCGTAGTCCATCCGCTCCATCCGTCAGCACGTCTGCGCAGCCGCTCTTGCACGCCCTCGGTTTCCGATCCGATTGACCCAGTATGCCAATTGACAACGCGCAGCACGAGCGCGTCGTCGCGGGGAGCGGCAATTTAATCATCGGCAGCCGCCGCGATTGAAGTGCCCACGGATTCACGTATAAACGTGCTCGTGAACCTATTGGCGAAATCCGCGGCCGCGCATCCCATGAAGATTCGGGCATGAAGATTTGGGCATGAAGATTCGGTCGATCGAGACCTTTTCGAGCGAGTTCGTGGGCTTTGTCCGCGTGACCACCGACAGCGGACGCGAAGGCTGGGGTCAGGTCGCGAACTACAACGCCGACATTTCGTCTCTCGTGCTTCACCGTCAGGTGGCACCCTGGGCGCTTGGCCGGGATGCTTTCGACATCGAGGCCCTGGTGAGTGCAATCCCGGAGCGGGAGCATAAATTTCCGGGGTCCTATCTCTGCCGCGCTATTGCCGGGCTCGACACGGCTCTCTGGGACCTGCGCGGCAAGCTTGACGGCAAGAGCGTGTGCGAGCTTCTGGGCGGCAAGCCAGGTTTCTTTCCCGTCTACGCCTCGAGCATGCGCCGCGATATCACCCCCGCGGCCGAGGCTGAGCGCTTTCTCCGCCTGCGCGACAATTTCGGCTATGATGCCTTCAAGTTTCGCGTGGGCAAGGAATGCGGCCACGACGAGGACGAGTGGGCGGGGCGGACCGAGGCGATCGTGCCGGCCGTACGCAAGGCGATGGGGACGGACGTGCGCCTACTCGTCGACGGCAACAGCGCCTACCGCCCCGAGAAAGCCATCGAGGTCGGTCGGATGCTCGAGGCGAACGGCGTCTGCCATTTCGAGGAGCCGTGCCCCTATTGGGAGCTCGAATGGACCAAGCAGGTCGCCGATGCCCTCGATCTCGATGTGACCGGCGGTGAGCAGGACTGCGACCTCGCGACCTGGCGCCGCATGATCGACATGCGGGCCGTCGACGTGGTGCAGCCCGACATCTGCTATCTCGGCGGAATCTGCCGCACGCTCAAGGTGGTCAAGATGGCGGCCGCAGCCGGCCTGCCGGTGACGCCGCACTCGGCGAACCTCTCGCTCGTCACCATCTTCACGCTCCACCTCATGGGTGCGCTTCAGAATGCCGGCCCCTATGTCGAGTTCTCAATCGAGGGCCGGGACTATTACCCGTGGCAGGAAGGGCTCTTCTTCCCGCCCTACCAGATCGAGGATGGCAAGGTCCGCATCCCCGACGGGCCGGGCTGGGGCGTTGAGATCAGCAAGGATTGGCTCGCCAAGGCCGAATACCGCAAGAGCGAGGCCGGCTGACCGGCGGCGCGCTCGTAACGGGTGGCGGGTAGTGTCCAAATTGCGGGTAGTGTCCAAATTAGGGGAATTATCTCGGCCGCCGGAAACCATAGCCGTGCTCAATGGGGGGCATCTAAATCCCGTATTGGACCGATCCCGGCCGACCAACGAAGATCGGGCTCCGTCATCCGGAGATTTTGCCAGGGACATGCTCACCTATTCGCCTCCCGCTTCGGTCACGATCCCGCAGGGTCGTACTTTGGTCGTCGCCTGGTCGGACGGACGGGAAAGCCGGTTTCCGGCGATTTGGCTCGCGGACAACCGGCCGGAAAACCGCCACAAGCCCGATGGGCAGAGGCTCGCCGATGCGGCGGAGCTGCCTGCCGAAATCGCGATACGCCGCGCGGCAATCGGGCCGGGCGGCATCGAGGTTGCCTTCTCGTGCTTCGAAGCACCATCGACCTTCGATGCGGCATGGCTGCGCGCGCATGCCCTCGATCCCGCGTCATGCGCTGAACGCCGTCACGAACCCCTCATCTGGGATCGGCGTTTGGCCGACGATCTTCCAGCCGAGACCTACGAAGCCGCCACGAAGGATCGCGCGGCGCTCGCGCGGTGGCTGACGCATGTTCGCGACCTCGGCTTTGCGATGCTTCGCGGCGTTCCGGCCAAGGCGGGCCAGGTGTGCGAGGTGGTCGGCCTCTTCGGCTATGTCCGGGAAACCAATTATGGACGGCTCTTCGATGTCATCGCGACCGAAGATGCGGACAACCTCGCCTACACCGCACTTCAACTCGGCAATCACACGGACAATCCCTACCGCGATCCGGTGCCGCAACTGCAATTGCTCCACTGCCTCGAAGCGGCGGCCGGTGGCGGGGAATCGGTCGTGGTCGATGGGTTCGCGGCGGCGGAGCGGCTCAAGCATGAGGACCCGCGCGCCTTCGAAATCTTGACGCGCACGGCTGTTCCTTTTCGCTACTTCGAGGCAGGGGCGGTCGATCTGCGCCATCGCGCACCGTTGATCGAGCTCGATATCGAAGGCCGCGTTCGGACGATCCGCTACAACAACCGCTCAATGGCCCCGCTCGATCTCGATGCGGAAGACGTGCCGGCGTTCTACGCGGCCTATCGCCACTTCGCCCGTCTCCTCCATGACCCGTCGTTGACCGTCGGATTCTGCTTGGGACCGGGCGATCTCTTCATCGTCGACAATCGCAGGGTTCTGCACGGACGGCGAGGGTTCTCGGGCGGGCGCCGGCATCTTCAGGGTACTTACGCCGACACCGATTCGTTGCTGAGCAAGCTCAGGATTTTGGAGCAACTTGGATGACCGTCACGACGCGCGCCCAACTCGTCCTCGACGAGATCGAAGCACTTTTCGACGGCCATGGGCGCGAGACCTATGGCGAAGGCGTTACGATGGAGGCGCACAGCCTGCAGACCGCTGCCCTTGCCTGCCGCGAGGGCGGGGATGACGCGCTTGTCGTAGCGGCCTTGCTCCACGATATCGGTCATCTCCTCGAATTGAGCGATGATGCCTTCGGCTATCACAAGCACGACCGATCGGGCGGAGATTGGCTCGCGGCCCGGTTTCCTGCGGCGGTCAGCGAGCCTGTCCGCTTGCACGTGGCGGCGAAGCGGTATTTGTGCGCGATCGATGCGGATTATTTCTGCACGCTGTCCGTCGCCTCGAAGCATTCACTCGAGAAACAGGGCGGGCCGATGACCGCGGCGCAAGTGGGGGAATTCGCCCGTCACCCGCAGCGGGAGCGCGCGGTGCGGCTTCGCCGCTGGGACGATCGGGGAAAAGTTTCGGGTCTGGAGGTATGGCCGCTTGCGCGCTATCGTCCGAAGATATCCCAATTGCTGCAGGCGCTCGAACCGGTGCCGGCACCGGGCGGAGGGCCATCGAAATAGCGGGCGGAATGGGCGCCAAGGAGGCGAGCCGGAACGGGGAGAGCAGGGGAATGCCGGCACCACAGCCCAATTTTCTCATCGTGATGGCGGATCAGTTGACGCCCGGGGCACTGCCTGCCTACGGACATAAGGTCACGCGCGCCCCTCATATCGACGCCCTTGCGGCCGGTGGCGTGGTGTTCGAGTCCGCCTATTGCAACAGCCCGCTTTGCGCGCCCTCGCGCGGCACGTTCCTTTATGGCCTCCTGCCGTCGCGCACCGGTGTCTTCGACAACGCGGCAGAATTTCCGGCGGCGATCCCGACCTTCGCCCATCATCTGCGGCGTGCGGGATACCTCACCGTGCTCTCGGGCAAGATGCATTTTTGCGGTGCGGATCAGCTACACGGCTTCGAGGAGCGCCTGACGACCGATATCTACCCCGCGGATTTCGGCTGGACTCCGGATTGGGAAAATTTCGAGGCGCGGTCGAGCTGGTATCATAACATGCTTTCAGTGATTGAAGCGGGTCCCTGCGTGCGCACGAACCAGCTCGATTTCGACGACGAAGTGATCTTTTGCGCGCGCCGCAAGATCTACGATATCGCGCGAAGCAGTGCCGGCCAGCCATTCTGCCTTGTCGTTTCCATGACCCATCCCCACGATCCCTTCGCGATCACGGAGGAATACTGGAACCGCTATCGCGAGGATGAGATCGATGCGCCGCGCGTCACCCTCGCGCGCGATGGGCTCGACCCGCACTCGCTGCGCCTGCGCCACGTCTGCGACATGGACGGCATGCCGGTCAGCGCAGATCAGGTTCGCAATGCGCGCCGCGCGTACTACGGTGCGGTTTCCTATGTGGACGACCAGTTGGGCCACCTGCGCCGGACGCTCGCCGAAGCGGGCCTCGCCGACAACACGGTCACGATCCTCCTTGCCGATCATGGCGAAATGCTTGGCGAGCGGGGCCTTTGGTACAAGATGAACTTCTTCGAAGGTGCCGGCCGCGTGCCGCTGATCGTGGAGGCACCACGGCGCTTCTCCCCCCAGCGCGTCACGGCGTCGGTTTCGCTCGCCGACATCCTTCCGACCCTTGTCGAGCTGGCCGGATCGGATGCGGCACCCGCCCATGAAACGCCGCTCGACGGGCGGAGCCTCCTGCCGCATCTCGAAGGCAGTGGCGGGCACGACGAAGTCATCGGGGAATACCTGGCCGAGGGTGCCATTGCACCACTCGTCATGATCAAGCGGGGGAAATACAAATTCATTCATTGTCCGGTCGATCCCGATCAGCTCTACGATCTCTCCACGGATCGCGACGAGTTGCGGAACCTTGCGGCGGAACCATCGATGTCCGATGTGCTTCGCCGGTTTCGCGACGAAGTGGGCGCAAGATGGAATCTGACGGAGTTGCATCGCTCGGTCGTCCTCAGCCAGCGCCGGCGCCACCTCGTCACGGCAGCGCTCGCGGCCGGAGCACCTCATCCCTGGGATTTCGAGCCTTATCTCGATTCGAGCCGGCGCTTCGTGCGCAACAATCGCGACCTCGACGAAACCGAGGCGGCGGCACGTCTCCCGCGCATATCCTGAATTGCTGCGGTCGATGGGGGAGGGGGCGGAATGGCGATGAAGTATGACGCGATCATCATCGGTGCGGGGCATAACGGGCTCGTTTGCGGGAGCTATCTTGCGAAAGCCGGCCTCAAGACGCTCGTGCTCGAGCGGCGGCAGGTGATCGGCGGCGCCGCGGTCACCGAGGAAATCGCACCCGGCTTCCGCGCCTCGATCTTCTCTTATCTGATGAGCCTCCTGCATCCGCGCGTGATCGCGGATCTCGAGCTCAAGAAGTTCGGCCTGGAGGTGCTGCCGGCAACCGATCTCTTTTGCCCGCTCTACGGCGACGACTACATCATCTTCAGCGACGACGCCAAGAAGACTCAGGCGGAGTTCGCCCGCTTCTCCCGCCACGACGCGGAGATTTATCCTAAGTTCGACGCCTACCTCCAGGAAGCGACGGCGATCGTGCGCAAGCTCCTCTTCGAGACGCCGATCGACCCGACGCGGCGGGACTGGAAATCCTTCAAGGAGACCGCCACGTTCCTGTGGCGCCAGCGCAAGGTCGGGCGCAGGGCCTAT
>DATDHA010000306.1:0-11351 GCA_036521815.1 Alphaproteobacteria bacterium
TCGTGGGAATTGGGATCGCGCGCCGCCACCCAAATCGGCGGATGAGGCGTTTGAAGCGGCTTTGGCGCCGAACTTGTCGTCGGAAATTTCCAGAATTCGCTGTCGTGAGCGTAATCGCCCCGCCATAAGCCGCGAATCGCCGGAATCATCTCGCGCAGCCGCAAGCCGGCACCCATCGCGTCGAGACCGGGTACGAGGCGCTCGTACTCGAAGGCGTAGGCGCCGCGCGCCATCCCCAAGTCCAACCTCCCGCCGGTCGCGAGATCGGCCATCGCCGCTTCGCCTGCGAGCTTGATCGGGTGCCAGAAGGGTGCAATCACGGTTCCGGTGCCGAGCCTGATGTCGCGGGTCTTGGCCCCGAGATAGGCGAGGTTGATAAAGGGATTGGGTGCAATCGTGAACTCCATCCCGTGGTGCTCGCCGATCCATGCGGTCTCGAATCCAGCCTTCTCCGCGATCGACACCAATTCGGTCAACTCGTCGAACAGCCGGGCATGGGGTGTCTCGGGGTCCGAGCGCTCCATGTGCACGAAGAGCGAGAACTTCATGATCGGCGATCCTTTCCATCGATCGGCCGCGCGTGGCTCTGTTTGACGAGGGTCTGGACGGTGCCTCGATCCGTGTCGCCCACGTAAATTCCGAAGGCGTCTTCCTCGCGCTCGCGCACGTAGCGCTGAAGCATCGAACGCACGGCGTCATCTCTCAGCTTCGACCAGGGGATTTCTTCGAATGGCACCAGTTGGAGCGGCGATCCACCCGGTGCTGGCCCATCGATCTCGCCGCGGTAATAGATCGACATGGTTTTCGCGGCCGTGCCCGGGTCCTCGAAGACAGCGAAGAGAAAGCCGAGTTTTGCATCGACGCCAAGGCGCTTCAGCACGCCGCGCAGGCTCGCGGGATCGGATTCCGGCTCGAGCCGCGAGCCGGTCGGCAGGTCGAGCGCACCATCCGGCTCCCCGACGAGCAGCAGCGCGCCGTCGCGTTCGAGAATGGCGCCGACCCTCGTGCGCGAATCGGTGCCCGCAAGTGCTGCTTGGGACAGGCTGAAGGTGATATAGGCGCCGCGGCAATAGCCGAGCGGGCTTGCGCTCGAATGATCGAAGCCGACCACCTCGCCAATCAGGATGATATGGTCGCCGGCTTCGACGATGTTGCGATGCCGGCAGTCGAACCAGGCGGCAGCACCGTCGATGATGGGGCTTCCGGTTGCACCGCGCCGCCAGGGGGCGAGTGCGAATTTATCGCTCGCCTTGGAGGCGAACAGGCTGGAAATGTCTTTCTGGGCTTCGGCGAGAACGCTGATCGAGAAGTGTGCTGCCCCCGAGAAGACGGGATAGCTCGACGCCGTCTTGGCGATGCAGACGAGCACCAGTGGTGGGTCAAGCGAGACGGAGGTAAAGGAGTTGGCAGTGAAGCCGCGCGGTGCGCCGTCGGACGCCAGTGTGGCCACGACCGTGACACCCGTGACAAAGGCGCCAAGTGCTTGGCGAAAGGCCTTGGTATCGATCGATAGGGGCTGGTCCGCCATGGGTGGAAGTCCCGTGAAGGCAGGCGCTCGCTCGCCTTGCGGGTCCTCGCGGCCCTCGACCGCATCGATGAATGCGCGGAGGTGTTGATTGAACGTGGCGGGTGCCGTGAGCGCCATGACGTGCCGCTCACCCGGCAGGATTTCGCACCGTGCGTTCGGTGCCGCGGCGGCCATCGCTTCGGACATGGCGGGCGTGGAGTTGGGATCGAGCTCTCCGGTCGCGAACAGGCTTGGCACGGCGAGTGCCTCCAGCCGACCGCGGTGGGCATCGTCCGACCGCGCGAAGAGACGGTAGGTTCGCGCGTATCCGACCGGATTCACCGAGGAAAGCAGATTTCGCACCATCTCGGCCCGAGCCGCGAGATGGGCGGGCACGGGATTGCCGAACCAGCGTGCCAAGGTGCTGTCCGCCGCGGCGGATGCGGCACGATCGGCAAGTGCCAGTGCCCGTGCCTCGACGGCGGCGCGCTGTTCCGGCGTCCGGCAATAAACCGCATTGAGTGCTGTGACGCTGCGGCAACGCGCTGCATGGGTCAGTGCGAATTCGAGTGCCACGAGCGCTCCCATCGAGTGTCCGACCACGTGCGCCTTATCGAGGCCGAGGCGGTCCATGAGCGAGGGGAGCTGGTCCGCATAATCCGACAACCTCGCGTCGGAGGGCGGCAGGGTTGTGCCACCGTGGCCCAGCATGTCGTAGGCAATGACGTCGTGTTCATGGGCGAGTGCTTCGATTTGCAGCGACCAGACCGAGCTATCCATGCCGACGCCGTGAATGAGGATCACGGCGGTGCCGTGCCCGCTTCGGCGATAACGGGTCGAGCCCGAGACGCTCCGCCGCAGGACATGGGGCAACGTGGCGCTTTCAAGCATCGGCTGGCTGCCTTCCGCGTTGAAGAATTTGGTTCAAACTGTGATAATATTATGGTATACCATAATATTGAATGTCAATAGCGGTTTCGCAATGTCGGATGCAGCAGGCTCATTGAAGGTCGATCGGACAGCCAAGACTCTTCGCGCCCTTACGCTCGAAAAGCTGCGGAGCGCCATTCTCACGCAGCACTTCAAGCCGGGGGTGCGGCTGATCGAGCGGACGCTCTGCGAGGAGTTGGGGGTGAGCCGCACCGTTGTGCGTGAGGCATTGCGCCATCTCGAGGCGGAGGGGCTCGTCGAATCGATCCCTCAACAAGGGCCGGTGGTCTCCCGCATCGATAGTGCCGCCGCAGCACAACTTTACGAGCTTCGCGCGGCACTCGAAGCACTTGCAGCGCGCGCCTCTGCGGAACTCGCTTCCGAGGCGGATCTCGAACGGATGTCGCAGTCTCTCGCGCGCATCGAGGAGGGCTATGCCCGTGGCGATCTGCCCGCAGTGCTCGACGCAACGACGGTGTTTTACGAAACGATGTTCCTGAGCGGGGGGAAGTCGATCGCCTGGACGATCGTGCGATCGCTCAACGCGCGCATCACGACATTGCGGGCACTCACGATCGCTTCGAGTGGGCGCAACCGGCAAGGGCCGATCGAGATGCGGCGCATCCTCGACGCACTCAAACGGCGCGATGCCGCCACCGCCGAGATCGCATGTCTCGACCATGTCCGTGCTGCCGGCAAGATCGCACTTACCCTTCTGCACGCCGGGGATCGATGATGCGAATGCGCGCGGAGAGAGCCGACGGTCGCGGGCCTGGACGCCGTTCATGAACGCTAAGCTCGACGCCATCGATGTCGCCGTCGCCCGGATCGCAGCCGGCCATCCGATTGTCGTCGTCGATGACGAGGACCGGGAGAACGAGGGCGACCTCATCATGGCGGCGGCCTGCGCAACGCCTGAATATGTCGCCCTCATGGTGCGGCACACCTCGGGCATCCTCTGCACCCCACTTCCCCATGAGGAGGCACGCCGCCTCAATCTCTGGCCGATGGTTGCGGACAACAGGGCCCCTATGTCGACGGCCTTCACGGTCTCGGTCGATTATCGCAATGGCCTCACGACCGGCATCTCGGCGAAGGAGCGATGTGCTACGATCCGCGCCTTGGCCGACCCACGCAGCACGGCCGAGGATTTCGTCCGGCCCGGCCATATCTTTCCGCTGATTGCAAAGGATGGCGGGGTCCTCAATCGCACGGGACACACGGAAGCCGCGGTCGATCTTGCGCGCCTTGCCGGCTTGCCGCCAATCGGCCTTCTCGCCGAACTCGTCAACGATGACGGGTCCGTGCAGAAGGGCACGCAGGTGGCTGCATTCGCCGCACAGCACGGCTTCCCGTTAATTTCAATCGCGAACCTCGTCGCATACCGCCAAGCGCGGGAAAGCCTCGTGCGGCGGATCGCCGAGGAAACCATTGAGACGGCGATCGGCCCGGCGCACGCGGTCGGGTATGAAACGACGCTCGACCGCACGCGGCACTTGGCCGTCATCTTCGGACAAATCGGCGACGGTCGAAATATCCTGACGCGACTTCAGCGGGAAGATGTCGTTGCCGACATTTTCAATCCTCGACAGAGCCCGATCGCGGCAGCACTCGAGAAGATTGCCGAGGAGGGGAAGGGTGTTGTCGTCTATCTCCGCCAGGGCTCGGACTGGGTCGTCGGGCGCGGTGCGGGTGACGAAGCACCTCGGTCGAGCGAGGTGCAGCGGGGGCAGCAGTGGCACGAAATCGGTCTCGGCGCCCAAATCCTGCGCGACCTTGGCATCACGTCCATTCGCATCCTGGGCACGAAGCAGCGCGAATATGTCGGCCTGTCCGGCTTCGGCATCGAGATTGTCAAAACCGAAATCCTCGACCCCAGGCGTTGACGCGAGTGCTGGCAATCGCGCGGCCGACGGCCTAAGCCTCGCTCACGTCGCTCGCTTGCGCCGCTCGACAGTGCTGGCGGTGACGCAGAGGATTTCGAACATCAGGTTGGCGGCATTGAGGGCGGTGTGCCCCGTTGGATCGAGGGGCGGGGAAACCTCGCAAACATCTCCGCCGACGATATTCAGGCCCGCCAGGCTGCGGATGATGACCTGGCTGTCGCGCATGGTGAGCCCGCCGGGCTCGGGCACGCCGGTGCCGATCGCATAGACGGGGTCGAGGCCGTCGATGTCGAAGGTGACATAGGCCGGGCGATCGCCGATGACCCGGCGGATCTCGTCGATTACCTTGGCGCGCCCCATCGCCTCGTAATCGTCCATGGTGATCACGCGCATGCCGACGTCCTGGCCGTAGCGGATGTCGTCGTCGCCGTAGCGTGTTCCGCGCAGGCCGATTTGGACGACACGCTTGGGATCGATCAAGTTCTCTTCGACTGCGCGGCGAAACGGTGTTGCGTGGTTGACGCGGTTGCCGAGCAGCTCGTCAAGGGTATCTGCGTGCGCGTCGAAATGGACGAGGCCGATGGGATCGCCCTTCACGATGCCTCTGAGAATGGGGTAGGTCACTGTGTGGTCGCCGCCTGCTGAAATCGGCGCAGCACCGGCGTCGTGGATGCGTTCGAAGAACGCCGCGATCGAATCGATGCTGCCCATGAGATCGAGCGGATTGACCGGCGCATCCCCGACGTCGCCGACGTTGCATATGCGGAAAGGTGCGATGCCGTTCGTCGGATTTACCTGCCGGATGAGCCGGGACATTTCCCGTATCTGTGCCGGCCCGTGGCGCGAGCCAGCACGGAAGGTCGTCCCGAGGTCGAATGGTACGCCTACGAGTGCTACGTCCAGGGCTGGCGAGATTTCGACGGCGGGAGTCCGCATGAAGGTGGCGATGGCCGAAAAGCGCGGAACGACCGCGGAATCGAGTGGCTTCAATCGAGGAACGTCGTTCATGTGTCCTCCATCGGTTCGGCAGAAGCTTCCATGGATCCGACATGTCCGCTTGGCCGGCCGCGCGGAAGAGCGCTGGCTTCCGGGTCCGGCTTTTCCTTATCTCCGCTTCTTTCCAAGTGGCGGCAGACACATGATGACACGAAGCGGCCCGCGGCACCACGGCTCGCTGGACTTCGTGCCGCGAACCCACATCGCACCTTCGTTCTAGAGCGTGACGCGATTAAGTTGATCCACCGTCCCTCCTCACCCAGCTTCGGGTAAGCTCAGCGTTGCTTCGCAAACCCTGCGCAACCCTCTCCTCCCGCGTGCGAACGCACGCTCTTGTGCGTGACGCAGAGAGGCGGGCTTCGCCCGCCGGGGGAGGAGAGGGAAGGGTGAGGAGGGCTTCGCACTCCATAACATCCCATCACGCTCTAGACCTTCATCCGCGCCATGTTCGGATCGTAAAGCGGGCGCAGATGGATTTCGGCCGGAACGCGCTTGGTTCCGACCTCGAGCTCGTACCGCCCGCCCGTCAGCCATTTCTCCGCTACGCCATCATCCCGGCGCACATAGCCAAACCCGATATTGGCGCCAACGGTGTATCCCCAACCCCCGCTCGAGAGCCAGCCCACAAGTGCGCCCTCGCGATAGATCGATTCCCGGCCGATCAACACGACCTCGGGGTCGCCGACCGTGAATCCGGCAAAGCGGCGCGCGAGTGGTTTCGAGCGTTGCGCCAAGAGCGCTTCCCGGCCAAGAAAGGGGATGTCCTTGCCAAGCTTGACCGCCCAGCCGAGTCCCGCCTCGAGCGGCGAGTAGTCCGGGCCGATATCGCTGCCCCACGCTCGATATGCCTTCTCGAGGCGCAGCGAGTCGATGGCGTGATATCCGGCATTGGCGATGCCATGCGCGGCACCGGCCGACATCAGCGCGTCGTAAACCGCGACGGCGGATCCAGTCGGCACGTGGAGCTCCCAGCCGAGTTCGCCCACGTAGCTCACGCGGAGCGCGCGCACGACGGCACCTGCGATGACGATCGCCCGGTACGACGCAAACGGGAACGCGGCATTGGAGACGTCGTCGCGCGTTACCGATTGCAGTATGGTCCGCGCTTTCGGGCCCATGAGGGAGAGGACCGCATAGATTGAGGTGACGTCGACGATCTGGGCGTCCAGCCCTTCCGGGCAAGCGCGCGCGATCCATGCGAAGTCGTGCGTGGCGAATCCCGTGCCGGTGACGATGTAAAAGGCGCTCTCCTCGATCCGCGTGACGGTGAGATCGCACTCGATGCCGCCGCGGCGGTTGAGCATCTGCGTATAGACCACCGACCCGACGGGACGCATCACATCGTTCGCGCAGATCCAGCCGAGTGCCGCGGCCGCGTCGCGCCCGGTCACGAGGAATTTTGCGAACGAGGTCTGATCGAAGAGTGCGGCACTTTCGCGGCACGCGGCATGTTCACGGCCGACGGCCGCAAACCATTTGGGCCGTCCGAAGGAATATTCGTCCTTTGGCGTTTCGCCCGGCCCGGCGAACCAATTCGGCCGCTCCCAACCGAGTTTCGAGCCGAAGCAGGCACCTTGGCCCGCAAGACGCCGGTAAAGTGGCGAGAGGTGCGATGGACGTCCGCTCTCGTATTCTTGCTGCGGCCAGGCGATCGCGTAATGCTTGCCGTAGGCCTCGAGCGTACGCGTGCGCACGAATGCGTCGTCTCGATGAACCCGCCCGAAGCGGCTGATGTCGACGGGCCAAAGATCCATCGGCGGCTCTCCACCCGCGATCCATTCCGCAAGTGCTTTTCCAGCACCCCCCGCCGAGGCGATCCCGAATGCGTTGAATCCGGCACCGACGAAGAAACCGCGAACTTCCGGTGCTTCGCCCAAAATGAAGTTGCCGTCGGGGGTGAATGATTCCGGGCCGTTGATCATCTCCTTGACGCCGACGCTCGCAAGGGCCGGCACGCGGGCGAGTGCTTGGCGTATCATCGGCTCGAAATGGTCCCAGTTTTCATCCAAGAGCGTGAAGTGGAATCCCGCGTGTATGCCGTCGACCGCCCAGGCAATCGGGTTCGGTTCGTAGCCGCCCATGACAAGCCCGCCGACCTCCTCCTTGAAATAGGTGAGACGGTCGGGATCGCGGAGGGTCGGAAGGTTGCGCGGCATGCCCGCAATCGCCTCCGTCACGATGTATTGGTGCTGGACCGATTGGAGCGGCACGGAGACCCCGGCAAGCCGGCCGATCTCCTTCGCCCATTGGCCGCCGCAATTGACGACGACCTCGCACCCAACGTCGCCGAAGGGGGTCGAGACGCCGACCACGCGTCCGCCCGCGAGGTGCACCGCGGTCACCGGGCAATCTTCGACGATGCGGACCCCGCCCGCCCGGGCACCCTTGGCGAGCGCCTGCGTGATGTCGGAGGGATTGGCCTGCCCATCGGTCGGCAAGAACACCGCGCCGACGAGATCGTTGGATTCGAGCGGCGGCCACAGCGCCTTGGCTTCGGCGGGTGAGAGGATTTCGACCGGCAGGCCGAAGCTCCGTGCGGTGGTCGCTTGGCGGAGCAGTTCCGCCATGCGGTTCGGGTTGCAGGCGAGGCGCAGACCGCCGCTTTGCTTCCATCCTGTCGCCTGGCCGGTCTCCGCTTCGAGCGCGCCGTAAAGCGATACGCTGTAGGTGAGCATCCTCGTGATATTGGCCGAGGTCCTGAGCTGCCCCACGAGGCCGGCCGCGTGGAACGTGGATCCGCTCGTGAGCTTTGCGCGCTCGAGCAGCAGGATTTCCTTCCAGCCGCATTTCGCCAGATGATAGGCGGTACTGCATCCGATAATGCCGCCGCCGACGATCACCGCACGGGCGTGGGTCGGGAGCGTCGTCATTGGATGCCCCATTGGTGCTGGAACAGCACCCAGACCGCCTCGAATGTCTCGAGGCACGCGTCGCTGTATCCGACATAGTCGTAATCGAGTGCTGAATGAATCTCGGACACGTGGCTCCACAGGGCCTCCCGCAGGGCCGCGGCGCATTTCATTGCGGCGTAGCGGCGGTGCAGCTCATCGTCGATGGGCTTTGCGAAATAGGCTTCGAGCAGCCACGTCTCATCTTCGCGCGCGAGCCGGTTGTTCGCGGCGAGACCGCCCAAATCGAAGAGCGCGTGGCCGAACCCGGCATATTCCCAATCGATCAACCAGAGTCGGTCGCCGTCGTCGAGGAAATTGGCCGCGAGCATGTCGTTGTGAGCGAACACGGGACGATAGGGGCCGACCGCCAGTTCGAGACGCTCCGCAATCTCGACAAGGCGGGGAATCTCGCCGCTCCGCCGTCCTGACGCAGCCGCGAGCGTGGCGCCGTAATCGCGGATGATGTGGAAGGGCGAGAAGGCAAGCACGGGGCCGCGGAGATGTTTGGCGACTTCGCTGTGGCACCGCTTCAGAAGCGGGAGGATGCGCGCGAGCATGGTTCGCTCCCGCACGTCCTCGGGTTTGAGCGTTCGGCCTTCGACGAATCGGAGCGCCACGATGCCCGGTTCGGCATAGACGACTTCCGGCGAGAGGCCGGCCGCGTGCGCCGCCCGCGAAGCGGCAAGTTCATTGAAGCGCATCACGCCGTGCACGGGAATGTCGTCGCCGACGCGCACGACGAATTGGCTGTGCCGGTCGCGCACGAGGAAGTTGCGATTGGTGATGCCACCCTGGAGCGCGGCGGCTTCCACGATCCCCGACCAGCAGGGCAGGCGGGCGATGCGCTCCTCGATCGCCGTCATTCAGGGCCGCCGGGCGGGTCGATCGGGCCGGTTCGGCGCATCGGGCGCACGCCTTGCCGTTGCGGATTCGGCTGTCGGCTCACGAAGCGGCATGGACCCGATCCGGCGCCTTGCGCGCGTGCGACGAATCGGGTGGGGAATAGACCGGTGCCACAATCGGAGGAAGTGCGGGCCGCTCGAGGATCATGTCAGCCGCTTTTTCGGCGACCATGATCGTGGGCGCGTTCAGGTTTCCACTCACGATGCTCGGCATGACCGAGGCGTCGACGACCCGCAGTCGCTCGATGCCGTGCACGCGGAGCGAGCCATCGACGACCGCCAACTCATCGTTGCCCATGCGGCAGGTACAGGAGGGATGGTAAGCGCTTTCGGCCCTTCGGCGCACGAAGGCGTCGACGCCCTCGTCGCTGCGGACGTTGGGGCCCGGTTGAAGTTCGACGCCGCGATAGGGATCGAACGCGCGCTGTGCGAAGATCTCGCGCGTGAGTTTGACCGCGTCGCGCATCTCGAGCCGGTCCTGCTCGGTCATCAAATAGTTCGGCTGGATCAAGGGATGTGCGCGCGGGTCGGCTGAGCGGAGTGCGATTGCACCCACACTCGTCGGACGCATCGGGCCGACATGGGCCTGGAAGGCGTGTTGGTCCGCCGGCTTCCGGCCGTGATCGACCACGATCGAGGGCAGGAAATGGCACTGGAGATCGGGATGCTCGACGGCGCCACCGCGGCGGATGAATGCGCCGGACTCGAGGTGGGACGAAGCACCCAACCCGGCGTGAAAGAGAAACCATTCGATGCCGATCCGCGTCCGCACGAGGGGATTTTCGGCCTTGTAGAGGGTGATCGGCTTCGTGCACGCATATTGAACATAGATCTCGAGATGGTCCTGCAGGTTTTGGCCAACGCCGGGCAGGTCGGCGACGACAGGTATGCCTTGGCGGCGCAACTCGATTGCGGGACCAATTCCCGAAAGCATGAGGAGCTGAGGCGAATTGACCGCACCGCCGCATAAGATGACTTGGCCCTCTGCGCGCACCTGGACGGTGCGCCTGCCCATGGCATATTCGAGCCCGACGGCCTTCTTTCCATCGAACAAGATTCGCGTGCTGAGTGCCGCGACCACGACGGTCAGATTTGGCCGGCCGAGAACGGGCCTGAGATAGGCGGAGGCGGCACTCCAGCGCCGGCCGCGATGGATGGTGAGGTCCATCGGGCCGAACCCTTCCTGCTGGAAGCCGTTCATGTCCGCGGTATAGGGGTAGCCCGCCTGAAGGCCGGCTTCGATGAAGGCGCTGAAGAGCGGATTGGCGCCACTTCCCGTGTGCACGTGGAGCGGCCCGCTGCCGCCGCGATAGAGATCACCACCTTGCTCACGGGTCTCGGCCTTCTTGAAGTACGGCAAGACGTGCGCATACGACCACGACTCGAGACCGTTGGTGCGCGCCCATCTGTCGTAATCCTTCGCATGACCGCGCACATAGACCATCGCGTTGAGCGAGGAGGATCCGCCAAGCACGCGCCCGCGCGGCCAATACATGCGGCGGCCGTCCATGTGGGGCTGAGGTTCGGTCTCGTAGTGCCAATTGTACTTGTCGTCGCGAAGGTTGTAGGCGAGCGCGGCGGGCATGTGAATTTTCCATGTCCGATCCTTCGGGCCGGCCTCGACCAAGAGCACCCGCACGCGCGGGTCCTCCGAGAGGCGGTTGGCGAGGACGCAGCCCGCCGAGCCCGCTCCAACGATCACGTAGTCGTACCCACCGCTGCCACGCATATAGCACCCCCCGGTGCGGCTTCGATGAGCCCTGGCCGCAAAGTCCGTTGACAGGTTGAAGTTTGGCATAGACGCTCTGTAGCCGCGAGTCGTACGCGCGCTTGGCATCGCCGGCGGCTCGGCGGCTTAGGGGGGCAGGACCAATTATCGATGGCAAAAATCGATTTGGGGGTCGGCGTTTACGAAATTGACCTTGCCGCCTTCGACAAGGACGGCACGCTGATCGATTTTTATCATCTCTGGGGCCGCAAGGCGCGCCGTGCCGTCGAGGCGGTGGAGCAGCGGTTGAGCGGGAACTCAATGCTTGCCGAGCGGCTCTACCGCAGCATCGGCTACGATCCCACGACGGGGATCGCAGCCCCGGATGGTCCCCTCGCAATTGCCTCGATGCCCAAGCTCTATGCGGTGTGCGCCACGGTTCTGTACCAGCACGGGCTGAGCTGGCACGAAGCGGAAGCCGTAACCCGAGAAACCTTCGCGCGCGGGCTCGGTGCGCTTCCCACCGTCGAT
>DATDHA010000307.1:0-3869 GCA_036521815.1 Alphaproteobacteria bacterium
GGAGGAGTTTCGTGTGACGCACCGCGGGGAATCCCGATTGGCCGGTCACGCCCTCTTCCTCGGTGATGTTCTCGAGAAGGAACTCGCGCACCTCTTCGTGCGGACAATTCCCATAAACGCTTGCGAGCCATTCGGAGAAATGGCTGACATAGTGGTAATGCTGTTTCACCCACTCGCCAAGCAGACGTTTGCTGAGTTTGCCGCTGACCCACGCCTCGCTCCAGGGATGCACGCTCGAATGCCGCGCCGTGATCGCCGCCTCGAGCTCCTCGCGGAACTTGCTCTTCGCCATGACCGCTCTCCTTCAGACCTCGCTGGGCAGCGGGCCATATTACACAAGATCGGGGCCGATCAAAAATAGGTGGCATTACGCGGCTTGTCGGCACTACGCAAGTGAGGCACCTCCATTGCCTTGCGCCGAAACCGCGCACGAGGCCAAAGTTGCGGCGCCATCGCTGCCCTATCGCCGCCCGCCCGCCTAACCTATGCTGCCCTCATAAGGTCGTCGCTCACCTGATTGCCTGACGGCTTCCGTGTACTCCGGCTAAGGACCGAATCGCGAATGATGGACGCCCTCACCGCCCTCACGACCCGCGCCAGCGCCAAGGCGCTTCTCGACCCGGCACCGGACGATGCGGCCTTGAAGCGCATGATCGAGGCCGCCGTCGCGGCGCCCGACCATGGACGCCTGCGGCCCTGGCGTTTCATCGCCGTGCGCGGCGAGGCAAGGCATCGTTTTGGCGAAGTCCTCGCCCGCGCGCTCCGCGCGCGGGAGCCGGAAGCCCCCGAAGCACTTATCGAGAAGGAGCGCGCCAAGCCGCTACGCGCACCTCTCATCCTCGTCGCCGCGGCAAGGCTTGTGCCCCAGCACAAGATACCGACCGTCGAGCAAATCGTGGCGGTGGGTGCCGCCGCCGAAAATATCATCGTCGCGGCGCACGCGATGGGCTTTGGGGCCATGTGGCGAACGGGGGCACCTGCCTATGATGCCAACGTGAAGGGGGCGTTGGGATTAGGTGCCGATGACCGGATCGTCGGATTTCTCTATCTCGGCAAGCCGGACAGCACGCCCGTGCCCACGAACCGGCCCACGGCAGAGGCCTGCCTCGTCGAATGGACCGAGCCTGTCGTGTGATGTCCACTTCAGCACTTTGGGATCGTCACGGCCCCAGCCACGCTTTCAATGTATATCCGGTCGGGCCCGGCAGCACCCTCGCCGGGCCGCCCGGTCACGGACTATGAATCGGCGATCGTCCGCCGGGTGAAATCCTCAAGATAGTCCATCAGCCGGTGGGACGCCTCCGCCGCGGCGTCACGGTCGCCGCGAGCGATCGCGTCGGCGATGGCGGCGTGGCGCTGCGTAAGCTGAAGCAAACCCGCGAGGTTCTTGTAATGCATGATCCAGAAGCGGCGGGAGAGGCCATGCATAAGCGCCATCGCACTCGTGGCGAATTCGTTGCGCGAAGCTTCGAGCATTAGCGCATTGAACTCGCGATCGTAACGCAGCGCCTCAGCCTCGTCGCCCGCTTCGGCCGATTTCACGATGCCGACGGCGATCTCGCGGAAGCGGGCGCGCTGCTGATCTGTTGCTCGTCGCGCCGACGCACGCGCCAACAATCTCTCCAATTCGCGGCGCACCTCCATCAGGCGCAACTGCGTCTGGACGTTGACTTCCGATACCACGATGCCGCGGCGCGGCATGATCAGCACCAGGCGCTCGCGCGCGAGCCGCTGAAGCGCTTCCCGGATCGGCGTACGGCCGATGCCCAGGCGCTTGCTCAGGAGTGCTTCGGATACCACCGTCCCAGGCGCTATGCGCAAGGTGACGATCAGCTCCTCGAGCTCCCGATACGCTCGATCCGTCAGGGTTTCAGTTTCGCTTGGTGCTTCGTTCGGGGCGGCCCGTTGGGGTCTTGTTGTTGTCAATTCCTCGGGTGCGGTAATGAACGCCATGTGGAAAACCTTTCTAGGATCCGTAACCGATAGATCGGTCACGTCCTCAGTGGTTCCCGCATTCGTATCCCCCCTATAGGTTCCACCTGCTGGAATCTCAGCTCCGCGCTAAAGAGTCAACGAAAACCAAACTAATATATGTTTGATCACGCACAAATGATCGAACGAGAGCAGCCTGGAATACTGCTGTTGATCCGGCCTGTTACGCTAAAAAACATATATTATTACGTCTATAGCTTGCAACACTGAGGATGCACTCATTCGATCTTCCGCGGCACCCCAATCCTGCGGCTTGAACCCGGCTGCTACGCGGAAATCGCATTTGACGGCCCCGGAGGTAGGGTGACAATCTCCGTTTCCAATCGCACGCGACAAACGCGATCGTAACGCCTGCCGATAACCCTTCGCTCGATCGGCGTTCATGTCCCAACCAAGCATTCAACCGGTGCCGACCACTGGCCGCCGCGAAAACTCGGCCCTGCGCGCAGCACTTTACATGTGCGTCGCAGTGTCGCTGTTTCCCATTCTCAACGCGTCGGTGAAGTATCTCGGGCGGAGCTATCCCATGCCCGAGATTTTCTGGGCCCGTTTTGCGGGCCACGTGGTCTTCTGTCTTGTCGCCCTCTTGCCACGCTATGGCGGCTCCCTGTTCAGGACCGCGCGGCCGAGCGTGCACGCCTGGCGCTCGATCCTGCTCTTCAGCGCATCGGCGTTCTATTTCGTCGCTCTGCGGACAGTAGCGCTGCCGACCGCAAGCGCCATCGCCTTTATCGGGCCGATCATCGTGACCGCACTCTCCGTTCCGATGCTCGGCGAGAAGGTCGGCCCACGGCGTTGGGCCGCCGTGATCGTCGGGTTCAGCGGCGCGCTCATCATCATCCCCCCCGGATCGGACGTCATTCAATGGGGTGCGATATTCGTCATGCTCGATGCACTTTGCTACGCCGTCTACCAAATCCTCTCACGCAAGGTTGGAAGCCTCGATCCGGCTGCGGTCTCGATCACGCTCGCCGGCGTGGGTGGTTTCGTGATTTCGAGTGCCATCTTGCCCTTTTCCAAAATCGTGATCCCGTCCAGCCCGTTCGACTGGTCGGTGTTCCTTCTTTTGGGGATGTGGGGCCTTCTCGGCCATTTCTTCGTAATCAAGGCTTTTCAGTGGGGTGCGGCGTCGTTCGTGGCGCCGATGGGCTATGGCGAGCTGGTCGGCTCCACCCTCCTCGGGTATTTCCTGTTCACCGATTTCCCGGACCTCTGGACCTGGATTGGTGCTGCGATCATCGTCGGAAGCGGCCTTTACATCGCCTATCGCGAGCACACGCTCCAGAAGCTGCCCCGCGTTTGAGAGAACCTCGTCGAGACGGCGCCGTTGAAAACCCCCGGCCTCTTGCGAGACCGGGGGCGTTCGCGGTGGCGACGCGGTGCGTGGCGCTTAGCTGCCGTTTCCGATTACCATGACGTTCGGGACGAAGTAATAGAACGCGACGCCGATCACAATGAGGTAGACGAGCAGGAAGAAGGTCCAGCCCATGTTGTGCCGGATCACCGCACCCTCGTTGCGCACGAAGCGGCTCGTCGAGACACCGACGCTTGCGGTTTGCGGCGCAATCGGCTTGCCGATCTCCGCCCCCACCGAGTTGAGTGTTGGCAGCAGCACCGGCGGGAAGCCGAGGATTTTGCCGACCGACATCTGGAAGGCGCCGAACATCGCATTCGTCGATGTGTTGGAGCCCGAGAGTGCCACGCCGATCCACCCGAGGATGGGTGCCACGACGATGAAGAAGACGCCGATCTTGGAGAAGCCGTAGGCGAGCGAGGCCGCCATGCCCGAGAAGTTGAAGACGAAGGCGAGGCCGAAAATGAAGACGCCGACAAGGAACGCACCCCACATCTGGTTGTAGGTCTTCTTGACCACCTCC
>DATDHA010000308.1:0-4003 GCA_036521815.1 Alphaproteobacteria bacterium
TCAACGGACGCGCGGACTTGCCGGCGATCGCAGCACCGCTCCAAATGGAAATCGACGATCTGTTCCCGATCGGCGAGGCGCTTCAGCTTCTGGGCTTCGCGGAGTTGGCGCAAGGCGATATTCAGCTAACCCCGCGCGGCAAAATATTCGCCGAGGCCGACACGCAGGCGCGCAAGAAATTATTCGCGGAGCAGCTCACACGGTCGGTGCCGCTCGCGGCACATATTCGCCGCGTGCTCGACGAGCGGCCCGGCCATCGCGCACCACGCGTCCGCTTCGAGGCGGAGATCGAGGACCATCTACCCGAAGAGGACGCGCAGCACACGCTTCTCGCGGTCATAAGCTGGGGCCGGTATGGCGAGCTGTTCTCCTATGACGACGAGGCCGAGATGTTCAGTCTCGAGAACCCGACCTGAAATGGTGCTGTAGGCCGCCTGGCAGCCCGGCGCATGGAACCGACCCTCGACCGCCACCGCGCAATCTGGCAGGCGAAACCGGTCCTGCGCGCGGTTTATGAAGATTGCTACCGGCGGATCGTGGCGGCGTGTGCTGGAGGAGGCCGCACGCTCGAAATCGGCGGCGGTACCGGCAACCTCAAAGCCTATCAGCCGGGGATCCTCACGGCGGATATTCAGTTCGCACCATGGCTCGATCTCGTCGCCGACGCGCATCGCCTTCCCTTCGCGGACCGGAGCTTACGAAATCTCGTGCTGTTCGACGTGCTGCACCACCTCGAGCGCCCGCGCCTTTTCCTCGAGGAGGCGGCACGCGTGCTCGAGCCCGGCGGGCGCATCGTTGCGTGCGAACCGGCGATCACACCGCTCAGCTATCTCTTCTACAAGTTCCTCCATCCCGAGCCCGTACGGCTCGGGGACGATCCCCTTGCCGCGGGCGGGCTCTCGCCGGATCGCGATCCATACGACTCGAACCAGGCGATACCGACGCGTCTCTTCGGCCGGGACCGCCGGCACCTCGAAGCGCTCGTTCCTGCCCTCCACGCGGTGGCGTGCGTCAGATTCAGCTTCTTGGCTTACCCGCTCTCCGGCGGCTTCCGTCCGTGGTCGGCCCTTCCCGCAGCCCTTGCCGCACCACTCCTCAAGCTCGAGCGCGCCATCGAACCCGCTTTTGGCCCCATCGCCGCGTTCCGCCTTTTGGGGGTGATCGAAAGGCAATAAGGCGGCACCCAAGGCCGCCGTGAGCGCGCCATCGTCGGGAAGACGAATGAGCCGTCTTGCCGGAAGCGACCGGTCGCGCCAATCTGGGGTCCTTGCCCCGCTTATTTCCGGGCATCGGTTGGAGGAGCGTTGCGATGGCGAAGATAAAAGTCGGCCTGATCGGAAGCGGCTTCGTCGCGGAATTGCACATGTACGCCTATAAGCGGGTCCATTCGGTCGAGGTCGAAGTTGCCGCCGCCGTGTCGCGGAGCGACCGGGTCGAGGATTTCGCGAAGAAACATCGGATCGCTCGCACCTATCGCGACTATCGGGCTTTGCTCCACGATCGGGATATCGACGTGGTCGATATCTGCACCCCGCCGGCACTCCACGCCGAGATGATCGTCGACGCCATGCAGGCGGGAAAACACGTCGTTTGCGAGAAGCCGTTCACCGGCTATTTCGGTCGCAGCGGCGACAAGACGCCGATCGGCAAACACGTGCCAAAATCGGTCATGTACAGCCGCGTCATAGAGGAGATGGAAGGTACCTGCGCCGCGATAAGATCGAGCGGCAAGCTGTTCATGTACGCCGAGGACTGGATCTACGCGCCCGCCGTGGCGAAGACCGCCGAGATCCTGAAGGCCACGAAGGACAAAATCCTCTTCATGAAGGCGGAGGAAAGCCACAGCGGCTCCCATGCCGCCCACGCAGCGCAATGGTCCATGACCGGCGGGGGTTCGCTGATCCGCATGGGATGCCATCCTCTTTCGACCGTGCTCTATCTGAAGCAGGTCGAGGCGCGGGCGCGCGGTGAGTCGATTTCCGTATCTGACGTGACCGCCGATGTAGGCAACGTGGCCGCCTCGGTCCCTCGCGAAGAACGCCCGTTCATCAACGCCAATCCCGTTGACGTCGAGGATTGGGGAATGCTCTCCCTGACCTTCTCGGACGGGACCAAGAGTACGGTCTTCGCCGGCGACACGATCATGGGTGGGGTGCGCAATTTGATCGAAACCTTCACGAGTGGAGGATCGCTATTCGCGAACATCACGCCGAACAATCACATGCTGTCCTATTTGACGGACGAGAAAAAGCTATCCGATGTCTACATCACCGAGAAAGTGGACCGGAAAACAGGCTGGCAATTCATCTGCCTCGAGGAAGAATGGACGCGGGGATATCTGCAGGAAATTCAGGACTTCATGGAGTGCGTCGCCACCGGCCGGCAGCCGTTGGCCGATGTCGCGTTGGCCTTCGAGACCATGAAGGTTCATTACGCAGGCTACTGGTCCGCCGAGGAGGGGCGACGCATCCGTCTGTGAATGCGCCCTTGAATGCGGCCGCGCGCTCCCGCATGGTTCTTGGCGCTGCGATCGCCGCACCGGACGAAAGGCCGTTCCGTTGGATTCGGAATTATTAGGTAGGACCTTGCTTCATCTCCTGATTGCACCGTTGCCGCTCGCGGAGCGTGGGCCGCGGGTGCGCGACGGACGACGATGGCGCTGAGCTTCTTTGGGGGTCTGCGGCCGCTCCGCCGCGATGGTGTGGTGCGCGATGCGCTCGCCGGTGCCACGCTCGCTTCGATGGACATCCCTCAGGTGCTCGGCTACGCCCGCATCGCCGGTATGCCCGTCGTCACCGGGCTCTACACGGTCTTCCTGCCGCTCGTCGCGTTTGCGGTTTTCGGCTCGTCTCGCCAGCTCGTCGTTGCCGCCGATTCGGCAACCGCCGCCATCTTCTCAAGTTCGCTGTCTCGGATGGCGGCACCGGCCAGCGAGAAATACCTGGCCCTCGTCGGTGCCGTCGCGCTCCTGACCGCCGGCCTCCTGCTCCTCGCACGTATTTTCAAGCTGGGGTTCCTCGCCGATTTCCTCTCGCGCACGGTCCTGGTCGGGTTTCTCGCGGGGGTCGGACTCCAGGTCGGCATCGCGATGCTCGGCGACATGCTGGGTCTCACGATGCGCGCCCACGGCACACCCGATCAAGTATTGGAGATCTTGCGGAATTTGCCGTCGGTCAGCAAGCCTACGCTCGGCCTGTCAGCACTCGTCGCGGGCAGCATCCTGCTCGGCCGTCAAGTCGTCCCGCGCCTGCCCGTTTCCCTGATCGCGGTCGTCGCGACGATTGCGGCGAGTGCCGCTTTCGGCTTCGCCGCGCACGGTATCGCGGTCATCGGCCCTGGACCCGGCGGGCTGCCGTCGCTCGCACTGCCCGACATGGGCTGGCGTGAAGTCTTGACGCTCCTCCCGGTTGCGGCGTCGTGCTTCGTCGTGATCATCGCGCAAAGTGCCGCGACGTCGCGCGTGTTCGCGGCACGTCATCGGGTGCGGGTCGATGCCGATGCGGACATCCTCGGGCTGGCGGCCGCGAACGCGGTTGCCGCGGTGAGCAGCGCCTTCGTCGTCAATGGCAGTCCGACGCAAACCGCGATGGCGGAACATGCGGGTGCGCGCAGCCAGCTTGCGCAACTGGTGTTCGCGGGCATCGTTCTTGTGGTGCTGCTCGCGTTTACGGGGCCTCTCCAGTACATGCCGCGCTGCGTGCTGGCGGGAATCGTGTTCACGATCGCGGTCGGCATGATCGACGTGAGGGGGCTCTACGACATTCGCCGTGAAAGCCCAGGCGAATTCTATCTTGCCCTCGCGACCGCGGCTGCGGTCGCCGCGATCGGCGTCGAGGAAGGCATCCTGCTGGCGATTGCCCTTTCGCTCCTCAGGCACGTTCGCCACAGCTATCGCCCGCATTCGACGGTGCTCGCACCTGACGCGAGCGGTGCCTGGGTGCCGCGGCCCGCGACCCCAGGCGTTCAGACCGAACCGGGATTGGTGGTCTATCGTTTCGGCGCG
>DATDHA010000309.1:0-5354 GCA_036521815.1 Alphaproteobacteria bacterium
GCTGCGGCACACGCCGCCAAATATCTTGAAACGCTGCGAACCCGGCCAATCGGCACGACAGCCACCGTCGAGGAGTTGCGGCTGCGACTGGCAAAGCCCCTGCCGGAAACCGGCATGGCGCCCGAAAAGGTCATCGACGAGCTCGTGCGCGATGCCGACGGCGGAATTCTGGCATCCGCCAGTGGCCGGTTTTTTGGATGGGTAATCGGCGGCGCCCTTCCGGTCGCCATCGCGGCGGATTGGCTCACGTCAACCTGGGATCAGAACGCAGCGTCCAATCTCACAGCACCAGCCGAGGCGGTCGTCGAGGAGGTGTGCGGCGGATGGGCGAAGGAACTTCTCGGGATTCCAACGTCGGCGTCATTTGCTTTCGTGACGGGCTGCCAGATGGCCCACACGACAGCACTCGCCGCCGCTCGGAACAAGCTGCTCCAGGACCGCGGTCGGGACGTCGAAAGATTGGGCCTCGCAGGCGCGCCACCACTGAGAATCCTGACAACGGAGAACCGGCATGAATCGATCATGCGGTCCGTTTGGTTGCTCGGCATCGGCACGGATGCAATCGAATACGTGCCACCGGACAATATGGGTTGCATCGACATCGGCACGCTCGAAGAGGTGCTTCGAAAATCGGACGGAAATCCGCTCATCGTTTGGCTCCAAGCCGGGGACTTGAACACCGGTGTCTTCGATTCATTCGAGCGCGCCTGCCCGATCGCGCACGCCGTAAATGCTTGGGTCCATGTCGACGGCGCCTTCGGCCTCTGGGTGGCGACAAGCAAGCGGTACCGCCATCTGCTCAATGGCGTGGAGCAGGCGGATTCTTGGGCAACCGACGGCCATAAATGGCTCAATCTGCCGTTTGACTCCGGCCTTGTATTTGTTGCACACCCATCCGCGCACCGCGCTGCGTTCGCGCAGAACACGAGTTATTCGGTTCCGCGTGAAGAGCTGCGCAATCAAAAGGATTGGAATCCGGAATGGTCGCGCCGGGGTCGAGGATTTCCCGCTTACGCCGCCATCCGTGCGCTCGGTCGTTCAGGGATCGGCGAAATCGTGGATCGCTGCTGTGCGCACGCTCGCCGTCTCGTTAAGGAGATTGGAGAGCTCCCCGGTGCAGAGGTCGTGGCGACACCAATCATAAATCAGGGATTGGTGCGATTTTTGGCCGCCGACGGCAATCACGATCGGACCACGGACGAGGTGATACGCCGCATACAGGCAACGGGTGTCGCGTGGTTTGGCGGTGCGACGTGGCGCGGCATGCGGGTCATGCGCGTGTCCGTGTGCAACTGGCAGACGGATGACCGTGATATCGAGCAAGCCTTGGCGAGCGTGCGCGATGCGCTCGCTCTCCAGCGCGCTGGAGCGTAACCGGCACCTATGGCGGCAAAAACGATAGAGCTTATGTCCGGCAGGTTGGACTCGCCGATCGGCGAGATCCTTGTCGCGTGTGAAGGGAAGACCCTGTGTGCGGTCGAATTCGGCGATTACGAAGCCCGGATGATCGGCGAACTCAGAACACGCTATGGCGATATCAGGCTCGCCGAGACTAGCGATCCCGGCGGCGTCTGCACTCGTCTCCGGGCGTACCTACGAGGTGCGCTTGATGCCGTTGACGACATCGCCGTAGATGGCGGAGGGACAGAGTTTCAGCGAAAGGTCTGGACGGAATTGCGCAGGATTGTACCGGGGGAGGTCCTGACCTACGCTGCGCTGGCCTGGCGCCTTGGCATTCCGAAAGCAGTGCGAGCCGTCGGGCACGCCAATGCGCTAAATCCAATCAACATCGTCGTGCCCTGCCACCGGGTGATTGGTGCGAGCGGCGCGCTCACGGGATATTCCGGTGGCTTGGCGCGCAAGCGTTGGTTGCTCGAGCACGAAGGCGTTGTCCTTAAGCCACCTGGTAATGGCGGTGCCGCGCGCCTGTAATCCGCGAGAGACCCGACGCTAGGTGGTATCCTCGGTTTCGCCTATTGTGACGCGAGCCCGGCTTCCAGGATCGGGCCGTCGAGGCGGCCCCCTTTGCTTGCCGCGAACCCATCGACATGAACGGAGGTGCCGTCCATGGACGCCCTTGCCAAGATTAGCGAGCGGCCCTTGCCATTCGCGAAGCTGCTTGGGATCGAATTCGCAAGTGCCGCTCCCGACAAGGTCGTCTGCGCCATGCGCGTGCGCGAGGAGCTCTGCACCTTGCCGGCCGTGCTTCACGGCGGTGCTGTTATGGCGTTCGCCGACACCCTCGGGGCCGTTGCAACCATTCTCAACTTGCCGGAGGGCAAGCACACCACGACGATCGAGAGCAAAACGAACTTCCTCGCACCAGCACCTCTCGGCACGACCATCACGGGAGAGTGCACGCCGGTCCATCGCGGCAAGCGCACGATGGTCTGGCAAACGCGGATATCGACGTCGGAAGGGCGCCTCGTCGCACTCGTTGTCCAGACCCAGATGGTCCTTTAAGGCCTGCTTTACCGCTTCGCCACACCGATGAGGGCGTCGAGCCTGGCGCTGTCGCGCTTGAGCGCCTCGCTCGGCCCGTCATGGACGATCCGGCCGCGGTCCATGACGATCGCGCGGGGCGAGATATCGAGTGCGAGCCGTGTGTTTTGCTCGACGAGCATGAGCGTCATGGCGCCAGCACCCGTGAGGTGCCCGATCGCCCGTGCAAGCTCATCGACGATCACGGGTGCAAGGCCCTCCGACGGTTCGTCCATCAGGACGATCGACGGGTTCCCCATGAGTGCGCGTCCGATCGCCAGCATCTGCTGCTCGCCGCCGGAGAGCTGATTGCCGCGGTTCGACTGGCGTTCGCGCAACTGCGGGAAGAGCTCGAACACAGTGTTTAGGTCCCATGCCCCGCGTCGGGCCGCAACCTCGAGGTTCTCCCGCACGCTGAGGGAGGGAAAAATTTCGCGCTCCTGCGGCACATAGCCAAGTCCCGCATCGACCCGCAAGTGCGTGGCGATGTCTGAAACGTCCCTACCCCCGAGGTGAATGCGCCCGCCGTGAAGGGTCGTGTGCCCCATGATAGTCGCAAGCAACGTCGTCTTGCCCACACCATTGCGTCCAATGATCGAAACGGTTTCGCCAATCGAAAGCACAAGGGTGACGTCTTCGAGCACCACCATCTCGCCGTAGCCGGCCGAGACGTTGCGAAGCTCGATCGCGAAGGGACTGTCAGACATGGCGCGCCCCTTCGCCGAGATAGACCGCGCGCACCCGTTCATCGATCGCGATCTCATTAGGCGCACCTTGCGTGAGTATCGCACCATGCACGAGCACGGTGATCCGCCGTGCAAAACGAAAGACCACGTCCATGTCGTGTTCGATGATCAGGATGGCGATGTCGGGGTCGAGCCCCGCGATCGCATCGAGGATCAGATGGCTTTCGTGGGACGGCACGCCGGCCGCCGGTTCGTCGAGGAGAAGGAGCTGCGGTCTTTGCGCAAGGGCAAGGGCGATTTCGACAAGGCGCTGGCGCCCATAGGGCAACTCGCGAACGAGCTTCAGGCAATCCTCGGCGAGACCGAGGCTTTCGAGAAGTGCCAGCGCCTCCTCGATCACGGCGCGGTTCGAGCCGGCCGGCCGCCAAAGATTGTTGCAAGCTCCGACCCGCTCGCCGATGGCGAGGCACAGATTCTCGATGACCGTGAGGCCGCGAAAAAGCTGATTGATCTGGAAGGTGCGCGCGATCCCGCGCCGCGCCCGCGCGGATTGGCTGAGTGCCGTGATATCCTGTCCATTAAGAAAGACAGCGCCCGACGACGGCCTCAGCACGCCCGTGATCAGATTGACGAAGCTCGTCTTGCCCGCACCATTCGGCCCGATCAATGCCGCTCGCGCACCCCGCTCGAGCGTCAGCGAGATGTCGCGGGCGACTTGGAGGGCGCCGAAGTTCTTGCTCAAGCCCATCGTCCGAAGGATCGGCGTCTCAGTGGCCCGAACGGTCATGCCGCGCGCCTTCGTGAAAGTCGCGTTCCGATCCCTTCGAGGAGGCCGAGAAGGCCGCGGCGGGCGAAAAGCACCGTGAGCACCAGGAGGAGCCCGATGCCGAATTCCCAGAACTCCGGGCTGAGCTTCGCGAGGCTGTCTTCGAGCAGCATGTAGACGGCAGCGCCCACGAATGCGCCGTAGAGCCGGCCGGTCCCGCCGAGTATCAGCATCACGAGCACAGCGGCGGAACGCTCGAAGCCGAGGACGTCCAACGTGACGAACGCGTTCGATTGGGCGTAAAGGGCGCCCGCGATGCCGGCGACTGCCGCGGAGATCGTATAGGCGATGACGAGGCGGCGATGGACCGGCGAGCCGATCGCGTGCATCCGCCGGCTGTTCTCGCGGATGCCGACGAGCGCCTGACCGAACGGCGAGTAGACGATCCGCCGCAGCAGCAGGAAGAGCGCGAAGAGAACGGCGAGGCAATAGAGAAAATAGGTGTGGCCATAGAGATCGTATTCGAAGACCCCGAAGAGCGGAGCAATTGCAATTCCTGTGAGCCCGTCGAAGCCGCCGGTCAAATCGGCGCGCGCATTGCCGAGTTCCCGGAGCATGACGGCCGTCGCGAGCGTGAGCATCAGGAGCGTCAAGCCTCGATAGCGCAGGAGGAACCAGCCCGAGACGAAGCCGACAAGGCCGGCGGCCGCACCGCCGATGAGGAGGCCGCTGATCGGCTCGCCCCAGCCCAAACGCGCGGAGAGCAATCCAGCGGCATAGGCGCCCGTGCCGAAGAACGCCGCGTGCCCCAGGCTCACGATCCCGGCATAGCCGAGAATGAGGTCGAGCGAGAGCGCGAAAAGCGCCATGACGAGCACCTGAGTGCCGAGCGCCATGTAATTCGGAAAGGCGAAATAGGCGCCGAGCGCCGCGACCCACGGCAATGCCTCTGCCAGGCTGAACCGATGGCGGTGCCGGAGGAATTCGGCGGCCAGCACGCTCTCGCTTTCGATGCGGTCCGCGGGACGCTCACTCCCGGCCATAGAGCCCCGCGGGCTTGACGAGAAGGAGCAGCACCGTGACTGCGTAGATGAAAAAGGCCCCGCCGTCCGGATAGAGATATTTTCCCGCATTATCGAAGACGCCCAGCACCAGGGCCGCGAGTGCGTTCCCCTTGATGCTGCCGAGTCCGCCGACCGCGACGACGATCAGGAAGATCACGAGGTACTGGATTGCGAAACTCGGGGTCAGGCCGAGGAGCTCGACAGCGAGTCCGCCGCCCAACGCCGCGAGCCCGCTGCCAAGCGCGAAGGTCAGCGTGAAGAGCCGATTGACGTCGATGCCGATCGATTGCGCCATGCGACGGTTGTCGACGGCTGCCCTGACCTGGGCGCCGAGCTTCGTGCGCTCAAATCCATACC
>DATDHA010000310.1:0-2400 GCA_036521815.1 Alphaproteobacteria bacterium
ACGCGACTCGATCGCCGCGGTCGCCGCCGAAGACCCTTTCCCCCTCGACGCAGCGCAGCCGGAAATTTCCGCCCCCACACTCGTACCGGCCTCCGGCCCGATCGTGCATGATGGCCCGCGCGATGGCGAAGCACTCCGGCCAGCCCAGCGTCGCTCACCGAACCTCGAAACGCCGCACCGCGGCGGCCGGCCGCGCAGCCGCCGCCACAATGACGAGGCCGACGAGCCCGTCGTCGGCATGGGCGACCATGTCCCGGCTTTCCTCATGCGCTCCATCCGCCTCGCCGGCGGCCGCTAACGGAGGGGCCGAGTCACACGGGCAATTTCGTGCACCCGATTGCCGAGGCCGGGTCGCCAACGAAGCGGACGACTGCACGCACCACCTTCTCACCTCCACCTGCTCTACTGGACAGCCGGACCCCGGCCACGCCACAATGGCCTGTGGTAGGTGCTGAGGCCTACGGCGGGCGCCGGAACGCCGGCCACTGCGAACCTGGCGCGAATCCATTGCCACAAGAGGGCGGCGCACGATGCAGACCATCTTCATCCTGGTCAAATGCGAACTTGGCAGGACCTACGACGTGGCGAGCGATCTTGTGCTGAACGTCGAACAGGTCTCGGAGGTGCATTCCATTTCCGGCCAGTACGATCTGATGGTGAAGTGCTACCTCCCGCAAGAGATGGACATCGGCCACTTTGTCGCCTCACAAATCCAGCGGGTCGAAGGAATCAAGGATACGTTCACCCTCATCGCCTTCAAGGCATTCACCTAGTGGCGAATCTGAAATTCGCCACATCTGGGTGCGGGACCGTGAGCGAATTTCGGGTTCAAAGCCACACTCGTAATATTTGGAATCTAGTGTGGTCTTCGGATTTGAAGTTCCTAAACGGGCTGCCACCAAAATCATAGGAACTTCAAATCCACCACACTAGGTGCAGGTATCCGCGAAGCGGGCGCTATGGTGAGAGCCCCATCCTACGGGACGACGCATCGCACCTTCGCGGCAGGGCGAGGTTCCTGATATCGAGGACGTTCCCTGCCCCGACGCGCGACACCGCAGGCGTCTCGATGAACGAGGCCGCATATAAAAACCGATCGAGCCGTGATTGACCGACCGATCCCGATCGAGGCATTCGATTTCGACCTGCCTCGTGAGCTCATCGCGTCGCGGCCGGCGCGGCCGCGCGACGCGGCCCGCCTTCTGCACGTGACGGCGACGGAACTCACGGACCATATCGTGCGGGAACTGCCCCTACTCCTGCGGCCGGGCGATCTTCTGGTGCTCAACGACACGAAGGTCATCCCCGCGCGTCTTACGGGAAAGCGCGGTACCACGACGATCGAGTTCACGCTGCATCGCCAAGAATCCAGCGATTGCTGGCGCGCCTTCGCCAAGCCCGCGCGCAAGCTGAACCTTGGCGATCGCGTGGATTTCACGGCGGATTTCGCGTGCCGGATCGTCGACCGGCACCGCGACGGCGAGGTGACGTTGCACTTCGATCGCGCCGGCCAGGCGCTGCTCGACGCCCTCGAGCGCCACGGCGCTGCCCCGCTCCCGCCTTACATCAAGCGCGAGCACGGGCCGGACGCGCAAGATCGCGAGGATTACCAAACGATCTTCGCGCGTCGGGCCGGTGCCGTTGCCGCACCGACTGCCGGTCTCCACTTCACCGAAGAACTCGTGACCGCACTCGATGCGCGCGGCGTCAGACGAACGACCGTAACACTCCATGTCGGGGCCGGAACCTTCCTGCCAGTCAAGGTCGATGACCTCCGCGAGCATCGCATGCATGCCGAGTATGCCGTGCTATTGCCGGAGACGGCGCGGCTCGTCAATGAAACGAGGGCGCGCGGCGGCCGGATTATAGCGGTCGGATCGACCAGCCTGCGCACTCTCGAAACGGCCGCAGACGAGCAGGGCGGGATCTCACCTTTTGCCGGTGAGACCAGTCTCTTCATCATGCCCGGCTATCGATTCCGCGCCGTCGACGTCATGCTCACCAATTTCCACCTGCCGCGCTCGACGCTTTTCGTGCTGGTGTCGGCGTTTGCAGGCTTGGAGCGCATGCATGCTGCATATCGTCGGGCGATTGCCGCGGGCTATCGCTTTTATTCCTACGGCGATTGCTGCCTCATCGAGCGTGCGGAGGCCGTGTGAGCGAAAGGTTCCACTACGAAGTGACAAAGACCGCCGGTGCGGCACGGCGCGGGCGCCTTCTGACTGCGCACGGCATTGTCGACACGCCGGCGTTCATGCCAGTCGGCACGGCGGGCACTGTCAAGGCGATGATGCCGGAATCCCTGACGTCGACGGGTGCTCAGATCATTCTCGGCAACACCTATCATCTGATGCTGCGTCCGGGTGCCGAGCGCGTTGCAAGGCTCGGTGGGCCCCATCG
>DATDHA010000311.1:0-7038 GCA_036521815.1 Alphaproteobacteria bacterium
GCGTTCTTGACCTTGTTCTTGAGATAGGCCGAGAGCGACCAATAGGGATAGCCGAGCTTCCGGCGCGCGTGGTTGAACCAGTGGTTCAGCACGAGGCAGGCGTTGTAGGCGCCGTCGCCAAGGAGGGCGAGCCATTTTGCATATTTGACCACGCCGTCGAATTCGTCACCATGCAGGATCAATAGCCGCTTGCCGTCGGCGGTTTCGTGGACGGCGTCGTCGAGCACCTGGATGCCGCCGAGCACGAGGCCGATATAGTCGCGCAAAACCTCGTCGTGATTGCCGGGGATGTAGACGACCTTGGTGCCCTTGCGCGCCTTGCGCAGGATCTTTTGGATCACGTCGTTGTGCGCCTGTGCCCAGTACCAGGAGCGCCTGAGACGCCAGCCGTCCACGATGTCGCCGACGAGATAGAGCGTGTCGCACTCGGTATGCTTGAGGAAGTCGAGGAGGAACTCGGCCTTGCAGCCGCGCGTGCCGAGATGGACGTCCGAAATCCAGATGGTTCGGAAATGCCGTGCGCCGCTCATCCGCCCATGCCTAAGGGTGCCCAAAAGAACCGAATCTCGATTGGAAAGACTACATCAACATGTAGAGCAAGACAATAATAATCATACAAACTATATGACAGTGCTTGTAACAATTGATACATAAAACTGTCACTTCACGGATTCTCAAGGATCATCTTTAATAAAACCGACATCGATCTTTCCATTTCGTCCGGACGAGGTTTCCCTGAATCTCCCAATCGTTCCTTTGAGGCCGCGCCGCCTGCTTGTCATCCACAATCCAGCGGCCGGATGGCGGCGGCGGCGGCGTTTCGCCTTGGTGATCGAGCTTCTCGAACGGCTCGGTTGCACGGTCACGGTGATGCGGACCGTCGAGCGGGGCGATGCCGAAAGGCTCGCGCGCGCGGCCGACCCGAGGCACTACGACCTGGTCGTGGCAGCCGGGGGCGACGGTACGATCAACGAGGTCATCAACGGCTTGGCCGAGAGTGCCCTGCCGCTTGCCCTCCTCCCGCTTGGGACGGCGAATGTGCTGGCGGCCGAAGTGGGCATGGATGGCGATGCGCGCACCGTCGCCGAGGCGATTGCATTCCGGCCGCCGCGGCCGGTTTTTTCGGGGAGTGCCAACGGACGGCGCTTCGCACTCATGGTGGGAGTCGGGTTCGACGCGCGCGTCGTCGAGGAACTCGACCTCAAGCTCAAACGGGCGATCGGCAAGGCCGCCTATGCGCTTTCAGCGCTCGGCCGGCTGATGTTCTACCGCTCCCAGCACTATCAGGTGGAAATCGGCCACAAGCGTCTCAGCGCTGCGGCGATCGTCGTGGCCAAGGGTCATTACTACGGCGGGCGCTTCGTGATCGCGGCGCGCGCGCGCCTCGAGGAGCCGCGGCTCTACGTGGCGATCTTCGAGCGGCCCGGACGCTGGAACCTCGTGCGCTACGCCTGGGCCCTCATGACCGACCGCCTCGATCGGCTGCCTGACTTCGTCATCCTGCCCGCAACCGAACTCACCGTTCACGGACCCGATGGCGAGGCCGTGCACGCCGACGGCGATCTGGTGGCGTCGCTCCCCCTCTCGGTCACGCTTGCCGAACGACCGCTCTCGCTCGTGACGGCGGCCTAATCCCCGCTCGTGCCGCCGATCCAGCGATAGACGAGCCCGCCAATCACAGCGCCCGCGATCGGTGCGAGCCAGAAGAGCCAAAGCTGATCCAACGCCCAATCGCCCATGAAAAGGGCCGGCCCCGTGCTGCGCGCGGGATTGACCGAGGTGTTGGTGACCGGAATGCTGATCAAATGGATGAGGGTCAAGCAAAGGCCGATCGGGATCGGTGCAAAGCCCTGGGGTACGCGCTTATGGATGGAGCCGAGGATCACGAAGATGAACACGGAGGTCATCGTCACTTCCGAAACGGCGGCCGCAAGCAAAGAATAATGTCCTGGCGAATGGTCGCCATAGCCGTTCGCCGCGAACCCAGCGGCCACATCGAAGCCGGCCTTCCCGCTCGCGATGACATAGAGGATCGCCGCCCCTGCGATCCCGCCCAGCACTTGGACGAGGATATATGGAACCACCTCGCGGGCCGGAAAACGCCCCCCGACCCATAAGCCCACGGTCACAGCCGGATTGATGTGGCATCCGGAAATATGGCCGATCGCGAAGGCCATCGTCAAAAGGGTCAGGCCGAAGGCGAGGGCGACGCCCAGGAGCCCTATCCCGACATTCGGGAACGCTGCCGCCAATACGGCACTACCGCATCCCCCAAGGACGAGCCACATGGTTCCGATGAATTCAGCGCTGAGCCGTCGCGTCATGTCCATGGCTTTCCCCCGCGTCGAATTTGGCCGATCGAGCTTTGGCTGGCGTACTTCCCCGCACGCTGTTCACGAGATTTTTTGAGAAATAGCGGTCAATTGTGCGGCTTTTGCCGCGGCAATGCAATGTCGCGCGGAGTAGGCACCGTTAACGCGCGACGCGCAACCGCACCCGTCGGCGCGTCGGGTTCGCGGGCTGCAATTGCCTTCGGGCCGCGCGATACGGGGTCATGCCCCCGCGATCGTCATTTCCGCAACACGGAGCGTGGGCGCGTTCATGCCGTAGCGGAAGACAAGGTCGCTCGCGGCCGTGAGCGAGAGAAAAATGTCCTTCAGATTGGAGGCGATCGTGATTTCGCTCACGGGATAGCTCAGCTCGCCATTCTCGATCCAATAGCCCGCAGCACCTCGGCTGTAATCGCCCGTGATGCCGTTGACGCCGAAGCCAATCAGCTCGGCCACGTAAAGCCCGGTGCCGGTCTCTTTGATGAGTTCGGCCGCCGAGATCCCACCCGGCTCGAGATAAAGATTGGTCGGTGCCGGCACGGGTGGCGAGGAAGTGCCTCGCGCAGCGTGGCCCGTCGTCGTCAGGCCGAGCTGGCGTGCCGAGCGCAGATCGAGAAGCCATGTCGCAAGCACGCCATCTTCGACGACGGCGCGGCGCGTCGTCGCGATGCCCTCGCCGTCGAACGGCTTTGAGCGAAATCCGCGCGGGCGCAGCGGATCGTCGACCACGTTCATGCCGGAAGGCAGGATGCGCTTGCCCATCTTGTCCAGGAGGAAGCTCGTGCCTCGCGCGATGGCGCTGCCGTTTATCGCACCGGCAAGGTGGCCGAGGATTCCGTTCGAAACGCGCGGATCGAAAACGACCGGCGCCTTCGTTGTCTTGATCTTGCGTGGGTTCAGTCGCCGCACGGCTTTCTCCCCGGCACGCTTGCCGACGGCCGCCGGCGCTTCGAGATCGCGCCCGTACACGGCGGAAGACGCATCGTAGTCGCGCTCCATCGCGGTACCTTGGCCCGCGAGCACGGCAGTGCCGACCGAATGATCCGAAGTGCGATAGCTGCCGGCGAAGCCATTCGAGCCGGCGAGGAAGACCCGCGCAGCCGACCATCCTGCGTCGGCCCCTTCCGAATTGGTGACGCCGGGGACCGCCCGCGCCGCCGCCTCGCATTCGCGCGCGCGCGCGATGAGCGTCTCTGGCGAAGGCTCGGTCTCGTCGCAGATGTCGAGGGCTGGGATGTTCCGCGCGATCATGGCCTCGGGTGCCAGGCCGCAATACGGATCTTCCGGTACCACCCGGGCCATCGCGATCGCGCGCTCGACGAGGGCGTCGAGGGACTTGGCGTCGTGATCGGTCGTCGAGACCACGGCCTGCCGCATGCCGATGAAGACGCGCAGGCCAAGGTCTTGGCTCTCCGAACGCTCGAGCTTCTCGACCTTGCCGAGACGTTGGGCGTGGCCCAACGAGGCACTCCGCACGAGGAGAGCGTCGGCGGCGTCAGCACCGGATTTCTTCGCCTTGGCGAGCAGAGTGCCGAGAAGATCGAGGGCCGTGTCGTCTTGCACCATAGGATACTCCGCAGGATCGAAAGGTCATAGGGAGGCACCCGTTTATACTGAATCGGGCGCGCATAATAGGGCCAGCCGCACCGTCAAGCCATGCGGTGGACCAGCCAGACGAGAACGACGACAATTGCCGCCAAAGCCATGACATAGAACTGCACCCGCGCCTCGCCGAAGCTCATCCGCTTGCCTGGTGTCTCGAGCGACTCGGCGTCGCTGTCCATTTCGGGTGTGCTGTGGCGCTCCGCAAGCCGCTCAGCACCCATGCGCCGCGTCGAGCCCCTGTGCCGATTGCGCGCGGCCTGGAGCCGCAGGATGATCAAAGCCGCTAGCGCCACGAGAAGCACGTAGCCGATGACGTTGCGATACTCGAGAAACGCTTCCACCGGCCGTTACTTCCAAATCGGTTTGCCAGTGCCCGGCAGGCCGAGGGACGACCATTTGCGCGTCACCGCGTCCACGATGTCGTCCGACATGCGGATCTTCGCACCCCACGCGCGCTTCGTCTCAGGTGGCCATTTATTGGTGGCGTCGAGGCCGATCTTGGAACCGAGCCCCGACTCGGGCGACGCGAAATCGAGATAGTCGATCGGCGTATTTTCGACGACGGTGATGTCGCGCGCGGGGTCCATGCGCGTCGAAACCGCCCACATCACTTCTTTCCAGCTCCGCGCGTCGATGTCATCGTCCACCACGATGACCCACTTCGTGTATATGAACTGGCGCAGGTACGACCACACCCCCATCATGACCCGCTTCGCGTGTCCCGGATATGCCTTCTTTATCGCGACCACGGCGATGCGGTAGGAGCAACCCTCGGGCGGCAGCCAGAAATCCAGGATTTCCGGGAACTGCTGCTGGAGGAGGGGGATGAACACCTCGTTCAACGCTTCGCCGAGCACGGACGGCTCGTCGGGCGGGCGGCCGGTGAAGGTGGAGAGATAGATCGGATCCGACCGCATCGTGACCGCACTCACGGTGAAGACGGGAAAGCGCTCGACCGAGTTGTAATAGCCCGTGTGGTCTCCATAAGGCCCTTCGTCGCCGTATTGATCGAGCGAGACATGGCCTTCGAGGACGATCTCCGCTTGCGCCGGCACCTTCAAGGGGACAGTCTTGCACTCGACGAGCTCGACCTTCTGGCCGCGCAGAAGGCCCGCGAACTGATATTCGCTCATGGTGTCGGGCACGGGCGTCACGGCGGCGAGGATCGTGCCGGGATCGGCGCCGATCACCGCGGCAGCGGGCAATGGTGCTGCCTTCGCTGCCTTCCACCGCGCGTGATGCTGCGCACCACCCCGATGCTTGAGCCATCGCATGAGCGTGGTGCTCCGGCCCGTGAGCTGCATGCGATAGATGCCGAGATTATAATCGTCCTCGCGGGACGTGCCGGGACCCTTGGTGACGACGAGCGGCCAGGTGATCAGCGGTGCCGGCTCGCCCGGCCAACAGGTTTGGACGGGCAGGCGATAAAGGTCGATCTCATCGCCTTGCAGGACAACCTCCTGGCATGGCGCCTTCGAGACGGTTCTCGGCTTCATCGCCATCACCGTCTTGAGGAGCGGCAACAGATCGAGCGCTTCGCGCCAGCCGCCCGGCGGCTCGGGTTGGCGCAGGAAGGCGAGTGTTTCGCCCAACCGGCGCAAATCGCCCGGCATGCGATCCATGCCCCACGCAACGCGCTCGATCGTGCCGAAGAGGTTGACGAGCACCGGCATCTCGAAGCGCCGGCCGTCAGCCGACGCGACGATTTCGAACAGCACCGCCGGCCCGGCCTCGGCGAGGAGCCGGGTCTGGATCTCCGTCATCTCGAGGACGGGTGAGACAGGCGCGCTGACGCGCACGAGCCGGCCGTCCCGCTCGAGCCTCGCCATGAAATCCCGGAGTGAGCCGTAGGGCATCCAGCACCTCTCCGTCGGTTGTCTTGCTATCAACGCCCGCGGCCGGCTTTGCGTCAAGCGGGTCGCCGCTCACGCGGCTATTCCGGGGCGTGACAGACGGCCTCGATGCGGTTGCCGTCCGGATCGCGCACGAATGCGGCGTAGTAGTCGGGGTGGTAGTCCGTGCGCAGCCCCGGCGCGCCGTCGTCGCTGCCGCCGGCCGCGAGTGCGGCGGCGTGAAAACGATCGACTGCGGAACGGCTTTTGGCAGCAAAAGCCCAATGGCGGCGGTCCGCAACGACGCTGTCGCCCTGGAAGATCGAGATATAGGGCTCCTTGTTTGCGGGGCGGTCCCGTACGCCATAGCCGAGTGCGCGCTCGGTCCGGTAGACGCAGGGAAAACCGAGGGCAGTCATTACCGCGTCATAGAAGCTTGCGGCCGTCCCGAGGTTGCGCACGGTGATGGAGACGTGATCGATCAGTGCGCTTTCCCGCCCGTCGCGCGGACGGTGCCGCGTGCCCGCATCAGCGGGGTGTAACGACGAGGACCGTGCCGTTTACCGCCGTGACGCGCACGGTGGCACCTGCCGCAGTGCTCGGCCCCTCGATGCGCCATTGCGTATCGTCGATGCGCACGCGGCCCTTGCCGTTCAGGATCGGCTCGGCAAGGGTGAACTCGCGGCCGACATACTGCTCGCCGCGCCGATTGAGATGTCGATCGTCCGTGCGGACGGGCCGCCAGTGCAAATAGGTGCGCCAGCCGAACACCGTGACGAGCGAGAGGAGCGCAAAGACAACGACTTGCGCCACCACCGAAATGCCGCTGAAGGCAAGAAGGATCAACCCGACGATCGCCGCGGAGATGCCGAGCCAAAGGAAGATCGCACCGGGCGCCATCGCCTCGAGTGCGAGCAGCAAGGCGCCGAGGACCCACCAATGCCAGAATTGCAGGCTCGCGAAGAAATTCATTAGGCACCCCCACGCTTGGCACTCGCGTCGCGGATGATCGTGTCGATGCCGGCGACGAGGCCGGCAAGGCTCGTCGCTTCGACCGGCAGGAAGAACGTCTTCTGGTTGGGCGAATGCGCGAACTGGGCGAGCGCGTCGACATATTTTTGCGCGACGAAATAGTTGATCGCCTGCACATTTCCCTCCGCGATCGCGGTCGAGACGAGTGCCGTCGCCTTCGCCTCCGCCTGTGCCGCACGCTCGCGCGCCTCGGCGTCCCGGAAGGCGGCCTCGCGCCGGCCTTCGGCCTGGAGAATGGC
>DATDHA010000312.1:0-11088 GCA_036521815.1 Alphaproteobacteria bacterium
CACGCCGTCGTGGCGCGAGCGATGGCCGAACTCGTTCTTTTCGTGGATCGCAAGTGCATCCATGTCGGCGCGCAGGCCGATCGAGCGGTTGCCGGTGCCGGCCTTGAGCCGGCCGACCACGCCGGTCTTGGCGAGGCCGCGATGCACCTCGATACCATAGGACGCGAGTTCGCGCCCCACGACATCCGCGGTGCGGGACTCCTTGAAGCCGAGCTCGGGGTGGGCGTGGACGTCGCGGCGGATTTTGGTCAGATCGTCATGATAGGACGCGATGCGCGCGATGACGGGCATGGGCTTCTCCTCGTTTCCGCCCCCGACAAAGATACCCCGGGGGACGAAGATACAGCCGGCGGCACGGCCCCGAAAGCCCACCGCGGAACGAAGAAAGGCGGCTTCTCAGCCGCCTCTCCCGATCTCCGATAGCCGGGCTCCCCGGCTTACGCCGCCTTGGCCATGTAGGATCTGATAAGCTCTTCGGCGATCTGCACCGCGTTGAGTGCCGCCCCTTTGCGCAGGTTGTCCGACACGATCCAGAGGTTGAGGCCGTTCTTGACCGTCGGGTCCTGGCGAATTCGGCTGACATAGACCGCGTCTTCCCCCGCACTTTCGACCGGGGTCACATAGCCCTCATCGACGCGGTAATCGACGACCGACACGCCCGGTGCGGCGCGCAGCGCCTCCCGCGCCTCCCCTACCGTGATCGGGTTCGCGAATTCGAGGTTGACCGCCTCGGCATGGCCGATGAAGACGGGTACCCGCACACACGTTGCCGTAACCTCGATCTTGGGGTCGAGAATCTTTTTCGTCTCGGCCGCAATCTTCCATTCCTCCTTCGTCGAGCCATCTTCCATGAAGATGTCGATGTGCGGAATGACATTGAACGCGATCTGCTTGGTGAATTTCTTTTTCTGCGGCGTGTCGCCCACGAAGATGCCGCGCGTCTGCTCGAAAAGCTCGTCCATCGCGTCCTTGCCCGCGCCCGAGACGGACTGATAGGTCGCCACCACGACGCGCTTGATCGTCGCGAGATCGTGGAGCGGCTTCAGGGCCACGACCATCTGCATCGTCGAGCAATTGGGGTTGGCAACGATGTTCTTCTTCGCAAACCCCTTGAGCGCATGGGCGTTCACCTCCGGCACGATCAGGGGCACGTCGGGGTCCATGCGGAAATGGGACGTATTGTCGATCACGACGGCACCCGCCTTCGCAGCACGCGGCGAATGCACGGCCGAGACCTTCGCACCCGGGGACGAGAGCACGATGTCGATGCCCTTGAAGTCGAACTGCGCGAGATCGCGCACCTTGAGCGTGTCGTTCTCGCCGAAGGAAACCTCGCGGCCGACTGACTTCTCCGACGCCAGCGCCACGATTTCGTCGACGGGAAAATCGCGCTCGGCGAGGGTTTGCAGTATCTCCCGGCCGACATTTCCGGTCGCACCTACGACCGCAACTCTATAGCCCATGACACGATCCCAACCTTTCCTCGGGGTCAGCAAAACGGTTGACTTACGCTCAAGTATCGCGAATCTCAATAAAAGGACACCCAAAATTTCTCACGCATGGCACGATATCGTTAATGCCCGAGCCTAGGCACCGATCGCGTCCCGCCACTTATGCCGAGTTCTGGCCGTTCTATCTCAGCGAGCACCGCAGCCGCGCAACGCGCTTCTGCCACTATTTCGGCACTGCCATCGGCGTCCTGACCCTCGTCGGCGCCGTCCTTGCCCGAGAGTGGCGCCTTTTGCCCGTGGCCCTTTTGGTGGGTTATGCGCCGGCATGGCTTGGGCATTTCTTCTTCGAGCGCAATCGGCCGGCCACCCTGCGCTACCCGCTCTGGTCGTTCGCGAGCGATTTCCGCATGCTCGGCCTTTTCCTCGCGGGCCGGCTGGAGGCCGAGCGGCGCAAATACAGCGTCGACTGAGCGCCGAGTGCCCTTGGCCGGTTCACCCCGCCTGCTTCTCGAGCTCCCGCACGATCGAATCGCCCATGACCGAGGTCGACACGCGGCCCTTGCCGGCCTGCATGATGTCGGCGGTGCGGAGCCCCCCCGCGAGCACGTGCTTCACGGCATCCTCGATGAGTACTGCGTCCTCCTCCATATTGAAGGAGTAGCGCAGCAGCATCGCGAAGGAGAGGATCGCGGCGAGCGGATTGGCGATGTCCCGGCCCGCGATGTCGGGTGCCGAGCCGTGCACGGGCTCATAAAGCGCCTTGCGCCGCCCGCCCGCGTCGGCGAGGCCGAGCGAGGCGGAGGGCAACATGCCGAGCGAGCCCGTCAGCATCGACGCTTCGTCCGACAAGATGTCGCCGAACAGGTTGGATGTGACGATGACGTCGAACTGTTTCGGGTTGCGCACGAGCTGCATCGCCGCGTTATCGACATACATATGGCTGAGTTCCACGTCCTTGAACGCCTTGGCGTGGAGCGCTTCGACCTCTTCGCGCCAGAGCACGCTCGACTCGAGCACGTTGGCTTTGTCGACGGAGCAGACCTTCTTGCGCCGCTTGCGCGCAAGCTCAAAGCCGACGCGCGCGACCCGGCGGATTTCCTCGCTCGTGTAAATCTCGGTATTGACGCCGCGCTTGTCGCCGCCGCCTAGCGGGTGGATTCCGCGCGGCTCGCCAAAATAAATCCCGCCCGTGAGCTCGCGCACGAGCATGAGGTCGAGGCCCGCCACGACCTCGGTCTTGAGGGTCGAAGCGTCGGCCAGCGCTTCGAAGACGACGGCCGGGCGCAGATTGGCGAACAGCCCCATTTCTTTCCGCAGCCGCAGGAGTCCCCGCTCGGGCTTGAGCGCGAATTCAAGCTTGTCCCATTGCGGCCCGCCGACGGCACCGAGAAGGACCGCATCGACCGCCTTAGCCTCCTCGAGTGTCGCCTCGCTGAGCGGGGTCTTGTGCGCCTCGTAGGAGGCGCCGCCGATCTGTCCCTCCTTCACGTCGAAGGTCACCTTGCGCCGGCGGTCGAACCATTCGATCACCCGGCGGACCTGATGCATCACCTCAGGCCCGATGCCGTCCCCCGGAAGGATCAGAAGCGATTTATTGGCGGGCATTCATCCTCCTCGACCGCGTAGCCGGCGGGCAACCCGGTGCGGTTCGTCAGCATACCGCGTATCTTGGCAGAGAGCGGTAGTGCCGTCCACGGCGGCGGGTGCTCATCCTTTCACGCTACGAGCGTGCGGCGGAGATACCGCACGGTCTTCGTATAGCCGGGCACGCGCTCGCGCCCCACTTCGACAAAGCGCAAGGACTCGTGGAACCGCTCCGACGCCGGATTGGGCGGATCGACATTCACTTCGCAGCATACGAGCGTGTGGGCCGAAGCACTCGATGCGGCAAAGAGGTCGTCATAGAGCGCTCTTGCGATGCCCCGCCCCCGCGCCGCCGGTTCGACGACCACACGATCGACATAGACGAACCTCGGATAACGCGCGCGGAACCAGAGGAAATTGGGGCTCTGGTAAGGGGCGTCCTGATCGAAGGCGATGAGCATCCCCTGACACGCTTCCGCGACGCGCGCATGGAAGGCGGCGGCAAGGAGTGCTTGAAATGCCGGCGAGGTGAGGGGGGAAAGTTCGACCGCGTGCGCGTTGTTGAGGGCGAGAAGTGCTGCTTCGTCCGCGGCCGTCGGTGCGCGCAAGACGGCTTCGAAAGGCATCCGCAGTGCCGCCTAGCGCCAGAGCCAAGGCTGGGTCGCGCGCTGCTTTGCTTCGAAATTCGCGACGAAGGTTGCCTTCTGGAGCGTAAGCCCGATCTCGTCCAACCCTTCGAGGAGGCAGGTTTTCAGAAACGGATCGATTTCGAACGCCACCGTTTCGCCGTTGGCACGGACGATCTTCTGATTCGGAAGGTCGACCGTGAGGCGATCGCCTTTTTCGGCATCCGCCATCAGCAGCTCAACCTCCGGCGCCGGAAGCGTTATCGGCAGCATCCCGTTCTTGAAGCAGTTGTTGTAGAAAATGTCGGCGAAGCTCGTCGAAATGACGCAGCGGATGCCGAAATCGTCGAGCGCCCAGGGTGCATGCTCGCGGCTCGACCCGCAGCCGAAATTCGGCCCCGCGACGAGGATCTTCGCCTTACGGTATGGCTCCCGGTTGAGCACGAAACCCGGCCGCTCGCTGCCGTCGTCGGCGTAGCGCATTTCGAAAAACGCCGCCTTGCCCAATCCGCCGCGCTTGATCGTCTTCAGGAACTGCTTCGGGATGATCTTGTCGGTGTCGACGTTGATCATCGGCAACGGTGCCGCGTGTCCCGTGAGCGTGGTGAATTTCTGCATTTTTCAAATCCGTCCGCTTGGCGTGGAGGCCCTCGAAAGGCCGGGAAACCGAGTTACCGCACCGCTAATGGTTTCGCCTAGTGCCATGTCGCGGATGGGCTTCGTCAAAGTTGCAATGCGATCAGGCGATACCCATAATTGCGAGAAATGGTTCTGCAAAAGGGAAGCCATGTCCACCGTCAACGTCTCTACTCTCGATCCGAAGATTGGTCCGCGCTACGAGGCCAGTAAGAAATCCGAGACTACCGCGTATCTCCTGATGATCTTCTTCGGCCTGTTGGGCACGCATCGATTCTATCTCGGCCGCTACTTTACGGCCGTTACCATCTTGGTCGCATCGATCGTCAGCCTGATCGTCACCATCTTCACTTTCGGTTTCGGCATATTCGTCTTTGTCCTTCCGGGCATATGGCTGGTCGTCGATCTCTTCCGCATTCCGAGCATGGTACGCAAGGCCAACAGCAGCCTGACCGCGCGGCTCATGGCGGAATCGGCCCGCACCTGAACGGCGATCCCTAAACGAGTTCGCGAACGTCGGCAAGGTGGCCGGTGACGGCCGCCGCCACCGCCATGACCGGACTTACCAAATGGGTCCGCCCGCCACGCCCCTGCCGACCCTCGAAATTGCGGTTCGAGGTGGAGGCGCAGCGCTCTCCGGGTGCGAGCCGGTCGGCATTCATGGCGAGGCACATGGAGCAGCCCGGCTCGCGCCATTCGAAACCCGCCTCGAGGAAGACCTTGTCGAGCCCTTCGGCCTCGGCCTGCTCCTTGACGAGACCGGAGCCGGGAACGACGAGTGCCCGCACGCCCTGTGCGACGTGGCGGCCTCGCGCCATGGTCGCCGCCGCGCGCAGATCCTCGATCCTGCCGTTCGTGCAGGATCCGATAAAGACCGCGCCGATGGCGACCTCGGTGAGCGGGATGCCGGGCTCGAGGCCCATATATTCGAGCGAGCGGGTCCAGGACTGACGCACGTTTTCATCGGGCGCATCGTTGGGATCGGGGACTCGCTCCGTGATCGGCAGCGCATCCTGGGGACTCGTCCCCCACGTCACGAATGGTGCGATCGAACTCGCATCGAGCGTTACTTCGCGATCGTATTGCGCACCTGGATCGGACGGCAGCGTCCTCCAGTAAGCGACGGCCTGCTCCCACTGGCCCGCCTTGGGCGCCATGGGCCGCCCCATGAGATAGGCGAAGGTGGTCTCGTCGGGTGCGACAAGCCCGGCGCGCGCACCACCCTCGATCGTCATGTTGCAGAGGGTCATCCGCCCTTCCATCGAGAGTGCGCGCACCGTCTCGCCCGCGTATTCGATGACGTGCCCCGTACCGCCGGCCGTGCCGATCTTCGCGATGATGGCGAGGATCAAATCCTTGGCCGTGCAGCCGAACGGCAGCGCCCCCGCGACCGAGACGCGCATGTTCTTGGCTGGCCGGGAGACGAGCGTTTGGGTCGCCAGCACGTGCTCGACCTCGGAGGTCCCGATGCCGAAGGCGAGTGCGCCGAAAGCACCATGGGTCGAGGTATGGCTGTCGCCGCACACGATCGTCATCCCCGGCTGGGTCAAGCCCTGCTCCGGTCCGATGATATGGACGATGCCTTGCCGCACATCGTTCATGGCGAAGTAGGGGATGCCGTATTCGGCACAGTTGGCCTCCAGCGTTTCGACCTGGATGCGCGACTCCTTCTCTTTGATGCCGCCCTTGCGGTCGATCGTCGGCACATTGTGGTCCGCGACCGCGATTGTCGCCGACGGCCGACGCACCTTCCGGCCTGCGAGGCGCAGCCCCTCGAACGCCTGCGGGCTCGTCACCTCATGGACGAGGTGGCAATCGATATAGAGGATGCAGGTGCCGTCGGGCTGGCGCTCGACCAGGTGGCCTTGCCAGATTTTATCGAAAAGCGTGCGCGGTTTCCCCATGGTCGTCTTGCGACCTCCTACTTCTTGGCGGCGGCCTCGGCCTTCTTGGCCTTCTTGGCCTTCTTCTTGGCCCTCTTGTCGGCTGCCGCTTCAATTTCAGCCTCGGTCTTCTCCGGTGCGGCACTCGCGGCCAGGTCCGCCGCGAGCGTTTCCGCATCGAGCTCGGCGGCACTTGCGACGTCGCGCAGATTGGCGGCGACCCCCGTCGTTTTCTCCGCGATACGGGCGGCCTTGCCGGTCCGGCCGCGCAGATAATAGAGCTTCGCCCGGCGTACGCGGCCGCGGCGCACGACCTCGACCTTGTCGACGAGCGGGCTATAGAGCGGGAAGACGCGTTCGACCCCTTCGCCATAGCTGATCTTGCGCACGGTGAAGGCGGAATTAAGCCCCGCATTCTTGCGCCCGATGCACACGCCCTCGAAGACCTGGGTGCGCACCCGCTCGCCCTCGACGACCTTGACGTGGACGCGCAAGGTGTCGCCCGGTGCGAATGATGGCGCTTCGCTCTTGGCGGTGCGCAACTTGATCTGCTCGTGCTCGAGCTGCTCGATTATATTCATGGCCTCTTACCTTACCTTCGGTTGACTTGGCCGGCAGCGGCGTAGCGGACCCAAAGGTCCGGCCGACGCTCCCGGGTGATGCGCTCCGCCTGACTCAAGCGCCAGGCCCTGATACGTTCGTGGTGGCCGCTCAGGAGCACTTCCGGCACCTCGCGACCCCGCCAGTGCTGCGGTCTCGTGTAATGGGGGTATTCGAGCAGCCCCCGTTCGAAGCTCTCCTCCTCCCGCGATTCCTCGCTGCCCATCACGCCGGGCAAGAGCCGCACGCAGGCGTCGATCAGGCAAATCGCCGCGGGCTCCCCGCCCGAGAGGACGAAATCGCCGATGCTCACCTCTTCGATGCGGCGTGCTTCGAGTACGCGCTCGTCGATCCCCTCGAACCTGCCGCAGACGATGGTGACGCCAGGCTCCGCAGCGAGGGCCTTCACACGCGCTTGATCGATCAGGCTCCCGCGCGGCGAGAGAAAAATGAGCGCCCCGGTCGGCTTCGCACCCTTCGTCACGGATTCGATCGCCACATCCAACACGTCGGGCCGCATCACCATGCCAGGCCCGCCACCGAACGGGGCGTCGTCGACGGTGCGGTGTTTATCGCCTGCGAAGTCGCGGATGTCCACCATCTCGAGAGCCCAAAGCCCGGCCTCCCGCGCGCGCCCCGCAAGCGAGTGCGCGAGCGGGCCGGGAAACATTTCGGGAAAAATCGTGAGCACCGTCGCCGTCCAGGGCGCCTGGGCCGGAGCGCTCATGGCCGCACCTCCTCGACCGGCGCGTCATTCAGCACCTCCGGAGCGGCCTCGACCTCGACAGGCGGGTCGACCACAAGCCGCCCACCTGCGATATCCACGACGGGGAAATTGGCGCGCGTGAAAGGAAGCAAGACTTCTTCGCCGTCCGCCCGTTCGAGCGCGATCACATCGCCGGCACCGAAATCGTGGATCGCACGTATAATGCCAATTTCGCCGCCGTCGACGTTCACCGCCCGAAGGCCGATCAGGTCCCTGTGGTAGAACTCGTTCTCCGCGGTCTTGGGCAGGGCCGAGCACGCCACATAAAGGCGAAGTCCGGCGAGGGACTCGGCGGCATTGCGGTCGGCAACGCCAGCGATGCGCACGATGAGCTGGCCACGCGACTCGCCCACGAGTGCGATTGCAAAAGTGCCCTTGCCCACCTCGTCGGTGAGCGGTCCATAAGCGGCCAGATCCACCGGCCTGGCCGTGAAACTCTGCACGCGCACCTCGCCGCGCACGCCGTGCGCGCAGACGATTGCGCCGAGGCAGACGTTATTCCCGGCCGTGCTGCGGACCTTGACCACGCTCGCCTTCCTCCACGTCCATGCCCGCAAAGCGGCGGGCGTCCGTGCGCCGCTATTGCGCAGGGGTTTCGGCCCCCGCTTCGGCCGTGGGTGCTGCCCCGGCGGCCGCGGCCGATTGCTCCGCCGCCTTCATCCGCTCCTGCGCCTTCGCCTTCGGCAAATGCTGCTGAGTCTGCTTGGGGACCGTCGGCGTCGGGCCGAGCCCGAGCTTGCCGAAGAAGCGCGCGACGCGCTCGGTCGGCTGAGCGCCTACCCCGAGCCAGTGCTTGATCCGATCCGTATCGAGCACGATGCGGTTTGGATGGTCTTTCGCGACCATCGGATCGTAGCTGCCCACCCGCTCGATGAAGCGCCCGTCGCGCGGGCTGCGCGAGTCGGCGATCACGATGCGATAAAAGGGCCGCTTCTTCGCTCCCGCACGGGCCAGCCGGATTTTTAATGACATTTCCTTCAGTACTCCTTCAGTTGAGTTTCGATCGATCGCGTTTCAGGGTCGCTCGCTCTTTCGTTTGGACGCCGCCTGCTAGCGCGGAAAGCCGGGCGGCATCCCGCCGCGCATACCGGGCAGGCCGGCGCGCATCATGCCCTTCTGTCCGAGCTTCGAGACCTGCTTCATCATCCGACTCATTTCCATGAACTGCTTGAGGAGCTTGTTCACGTCCTGCACCGCCGTACCGGAGCCGGACGCGATGCGCCGCTTGCGCGAGGCGTGAATGAGGTTCGGATTTCGCCGCTCGGCCTTGGTCATCGAGCCGATGATCGCCTCTTGGCGCTTGATGGCGCGGTCGTCGATGCGCTGTTCCGCGAGCTGCTTCTTGGCCTTGGCCACACCCGGCAGCATCGCGAGCACGCCTTCCATGCCCCCCATCTTGCGGAGCTGGCGGAGTTGGGAAGCCATGTCCTCGAGATCGAACTTGCCCTTCTCGATCTTCTTGGCGAGCTTTCGAGCCTCCTCCTCCTCGATCGTCTCGGCCGCCTTCTCGACCAGCGACACGACGTCGCCCATGCCGAGGATGCGGCCGGCGATGCGCGCGGGATGAAACGCCTCGAGGGCGTCGAGCTTCTCGCCGACGCCGATGAGCTTGATCGGACAACCCGTGACCGCCCGCATGCTGAGGGCAGCACCGCCCCGTGCGTCGCCATCGACCCGCGTGAGCACGATGCCCGTGAGCCCGAGCCGCTTGTGGAAGGCTTCGGCGACGTGGACCGCATCCTGACCGGTCATCGCATCGGCAACGAGAAGCGTTTCGACCGGTGCCGTCGCCGCGCGCACCGCGGCGACTTCGCTCATAAGTTCCTCGTCGATATGAAGCCGGCCCGCGGTATCGAGCATCACCACGTCGTAGCCTTCGAGCCGCGCCTTCGTCATCGCGCGCTTTGCGATCGCGATCGGCGGCTCGCCGGAAACGATGTTGAGCACCTCGATCTCGGCCTGCAGCCCGAGCACGGCAAGCTGCTGCTGAGCCGCCGGACGGCGCGTGTCAAGCGACGCCATCAGGACCTTCTTGCGCTCCCGTGCCTTCAAGCGAAGGGCGATCTTGGCGCTCGAGGTCGTCTTGCCCGAGCCTTGGAGCCCGACCATCAGATAGGGAATCGGCGGTGCCGCCCGCAAGTCGAGCTCGGCGGTCTCCGAACCCAGCATCTCAACGAGATGGTCATGGACGATCTTCACGACCATCTGGCCGGGCGTGACGCTCTTGAGGACCTGACTTCCGATCGCCTTTTCCCTGACGGCCCCGACCAGGTCCTTGACTACGGGAAGGGCCACGTCCGCCTCGAGCAGGGCAACGCGCACTTCCCGCAATGCAACATCGACGTCGGCCTCGCTCAAGGCCCCTCGGCCCTTGAGACGGTCGAATATGTCACCGAGCTTGCCGGTCAAACCTTCGAACATGATCTGCCTTCTATGGCACTGCGTCGCCGGTTGCGGGATCCCAAAATCAAACGCGCCAGTGCGCGACACTCGCGGACTGGCGTACCCCCCCTCGGGAGCGCAACGTGACTCTTCCCTTTAGTGGGCTTCGTCGGTGCGGACTTTAGGAGGGGGGGCAAGGGATGTCAATAATGCCGATTTACACATTCCCAAATTGGCAAAAATGATATATTTAGCAACCGGTGGCGAGTGAGCGACGACCCGCCCCGGAGGTTGCCCGTCCGTCGGCCGACACATCATGTCGATAGCACCCGATAGTCCTGAGAAATATCATTTGTGCAGGTCCATCGCGGGAAACTCGCGCCAGATTGTACACATGTTCGACCTTCATCATTTTGACTTGATAAAATCGCGTCAGTTGACGATAAATGCAGCGCAGCAACTGAAAACGCGATCCTGGATTGTTGGCTGCGGGAAATAATTTCGACCGCGGCGATCGAGGGCGACATCCGAGGCATAACGATTAGCACGGGGAGGTGACGTTGGCGAAGCAAGAGTCCATCGACGCCCATGTCGGCAGGCGGCTCCGTCAGCGCCGCATTGAGCTTGGCATGAGTCAACAAAAGCTGAGTGCTGTGACGGACGTGAGCTATCAGCAAATCCAAAAATACGAGCGCGGCACGAATCGCGTGGGCGCCAGCATGCTATGGCTCTTGAGCGACGTTCTGAATGTCGAGCCGGCCTACTTTTACGAGGGACTTACCCGGCGTGGCCGGGTCGCGGGTCCGATCGGGGCCGGTGCGGATCAAGGGGCAAGCGACGACCCAGATCATCTGAGCGACCGGGAAACGATGGAACTCGTCAAGGCGTATAGTGCCATCGAGGATGCCCAAGTCCGCAAGGGTGTGCGCCAAATGCTAGGGGCTCTTGCCAAGTTCGGCAAACCGCCCAAGCCGCGCAAGAAGCGCACACCGCGATCATAGGCGCCGAAGCCCCGCGGCACACCGGCCGCGAGGCTTCGGCGCCAAATCGTTGGACTTGGCCGGCACCCGCGCCATATAACCGGGGTCATGGCCAGGACAGCGTCGGCAAATATGCCCGCATTCGTCAAGATGCATGGGCTCGGGAACGATTTCGTCGTG
>DATDHA010000313.1:0-7456 GCA_036521815.1 Alphaproteobacteria bacterium
GTCGTCGACGGGTGCTCCGAAGAGGCGCCATTCCCGCATCGCAATGGCCACCGTGTCCGCGCGATTGAAGGGCTCAAAGGGCTTCTCAGCGAAATCCGGCGCATGTGCCGGTGCGCAGCCGATCAGGCCGAGCAGCAGCGCCAGCGTCGCGACCGATCTAGTGTGGTGAATCCAAAATTCGCCGCATCTGGGTGCGGAACCGTGAGCGAATTTCGGATTCAAAGCCACACTAGTAATATATTGTATCTAGTGTGGTATTCGGATTTGAAGTTCCTAAACGCGGATGCCACCAAAATGTTAGGAACTTCAAATCCACCACACTAGGCACCTAAACTTCCCGCTTCGGGGCTTCGTACATGCTCGGGCCGGAAGCCCATGCCGACGAGGCGGCCGGGGATGCGGCGCAAGGCGGGGAAGCGGGCAATGAGCCGCAGCAGCAATGGTGGCGAAATCGCCGCCTGCTGCGCGAAGAGAGGCGTGATCACCCGATCCTGGACCGCCACCTGGAGCCACTGGGTGATCCGCGTCGGCAGTGCGCGCCTTTCTTGAACGCGCCGCAGGAGATCGCCGACCGGTCGGCCCTGCCGGAGCGGCAACGCAAGCACGTTCGCGGCGGCCACCGCGTCCTGGATCGCAAGATTGATGCCCACACCGCCAATTGGCGACATCGCATGGGCCGCATCCCCGATGCAAAGGAGACCGGCGCGATACCATCGGCGCAGGCGGTCCACGCGGACCGTGAGCAGTTTGACGCTCGCCCAGTCGTCAAGCATCCCGACGCGATCGCCGACGAAGGGTGCGAGGTTCACGATCTCGTCGCGAAACGCCGGCAGGCCCCTCGCGTGTATCCGAGCGATCGTGTCCTTGGGAATGACGAAGCCGCATTGCCAAGAATCGCCGCGATTTATCATGATGAAGATCCGCCCAGCATCGAAGCGGCCCGTGGTCTCCACTGGATCGCCCGGCCGGCGCGGGATGCCGAACCACAGCACGTCCATGGGTGCTCCGAGATCGAGAATTTCGAGCCCACCCGCCTTTCGCACGATCGAGTGGCGACCGTCGGCACCCACGACGAGATTTGCGCGGATCGCCACGTCCCCCTCCACCGTCGCTGCACGCACACCCACGATCCCGCCCGATTCCTCGATAAGGCCGGTCACTTCCGCGCGCATACGAAGGGCGAATGACGGGTAGCGCTTTCCTTGTCCGGCGATGAAGTTGAGAAAGTCCCATTGCGGCATGATCGCGACGAACCCACAACGGGTCGGCAAGTGGGAGAAATCCGCAAAGGCGAACGTCGAGGCCCCGATTTGCGCATTGATCGAGTAAGCCTTCTGGTGCGGCAGCTTCAGGAAATCGTCCAAAACCCCCAACTCGGCCATGACCTGGAGTGTGGAGGGGTGAATCGTGTCGCCACGGAAATCGCGCAGGAAGTCGGCGTGCTTCTCGAGAACGAGCACTTCCACACCGGCGCGCGCCAAGAGGAGTGCGAGCATCATTCCGGCGGGCCCGCCGCCCGCAATGCAGCACTGCACAGCGATCGTTTCCATCTTTACCGGCCTTTGCGATCGAACGGTCCTGGCAGCGCGGGGTCATCCGCCCGATGATTCGGCGCCGTCGCGCGTGTTGCCTTGGAGGACACGATAACGCGCAATCTTCATTGCGCGCCAGCGGGGCGATTCCCCGCATATCCCATCAAGCGGGAAATCTCGTCGGCTGCGGCACTAACGTGCGTTTCCAAAGTCTCGATGCGCGGCCGCGCGCGCGCGACGGGCGCGCCGACCACGAGGCCCGCCAGCAGATTTCCTGTCTTGTCGAAAACGGGTGCGGCGATGCCTGCAACGCCCTCGATCGTCTCCTCGAACGAGACGGCTCGGTGCGCGCGGCGCACGAGCTCGACGATCCGGCGAAGCTCCGCCTTGCTCTTTGTCGTTTTGGGCGTCAGGAGGATGAGCTTGGTGTTGGCGATATAGCGCTCCCGCCACGCTTTCGGCTGAAACGCCAACAGCACGCGGCCGACCGCGGACGCATAGAGCGGCTCGCGCGAGCCGACCTCCGCGATGAAGCGCAACGCACTCTTGCTCTCCGCCTTATAGATATAGACCGCGGCGGGCGCGTCGAGGGCAAGCTCCGCAAGCAAAGCGCTTTCGCCCGTGACATCCGCAAGGGCCTCGACAATGGGAATGGCGATGTCGGGAAAGGTTCTTTGCGCGACGATCGCGGATGCCAATTTCACGGCTTCCGGGCCGATGGCATAGCGCCCATCGCGGCAAAGCACGAATCCACTCTCCGTCAGTGCGCGCAGCAGCGCATGAAGACTGCTCTTGGGTGTGCCGCTCGTTGCACTGAGACGAGAGAGCGTTGCGCCCTCCGGCAGTCCCGCCAGGAGGCAGAGAAGCTTCGGAATGCGGGTCGCCGCACGGGGTGGCGGCTGGCGCGACGTCGGCCGCAAGCTAAAATTTCGCCGCGAAAGAATCGTGCCCTGCACCATGCGCCATTGCCGGAACCGCGGGGCTCGCAAGCCGTTCATCGAGATAGGCGGCCATCCGGTCGATGTACCAGTCGAGGAATTTCTCGACCTGGTTTTCGTTCGGCGAGTAGGGACCGGGCTCATAGCCGGCACTTCGCACGCCGGCCCCGGACCAGCCGACAAACGTGGCGTCCTGCTCGTTCGTCTTGCGCCAAACCCGGGTGAGGTTGTCGAGATCGTAATCCTTGCCCTCGACAGCGTCCTTGTGGACGAACCAGGTCGTGCGCACCAGGGTCCGCTCGGGTGCGAGCGGGAAGACAGAGAAGATGACCGCGTGGTCGCTCAGAAAATGATTCCAGGAATTGGGCTGCGTGTGGAGCGAAAGTGCTCCCAGGCGCGGCACCGTGAAGTCGCCGACGAGCCGCTTCGACGCAATGGCGGTATCGAAGGTGTAGGATTCGCCGCGATTGTCCAAGGCCAGGCGCTCGACCCGGAACGCCGTGGCCCTGCGATCGAGATGCTCGACCAGCTTCCAGGGCAGCCCGAGCGTGTTCCAGATATCGATGAGCTCGCCCTGGATTCGCTTATACCGCTCGTAATACGCCTTCTGTCGCGGCTTCACGTCGCTCGCGGCGTGGGCGAAGAACTGGAAGAACGTCTTCATCAGTTCGGGATGCCGGCCGCAGTGATAGCACTCCCGATTGTTTTCCATGACGGTCTTCCAATTGCCGTCCTCGACGAGATCGATCCGGTGCGCGATCTTGCAAGCATCGAGCCGGTGGGGTGTCAAATACGGCTCGACGATGCGCTGCATTTCGTCGAAGTCGGCCGGCGGCTCGTCCGCCAAGCAGACGAAAATCAGGCCGCAAAGATCGCGCAAATGGACGGGTTTGAGGCCAAGGCAGTCGCGCTCGACATCCGGTGCAATGTGTTCAGCTTGGCAGAGCGCACCGGTCAAATCGTAGGTCCAGTTGTGATAGCGGCAGACAAATTTGCGAAGCGACCCTTTGGGCTCCATCAGAATCCGCGAGCCGCGATGGCGGCAGACATTGTGAAATGCGCGTACCTTCATGTCGTCGCCACGAATGACGATCAGGGAATAGTTCCCCATGTCGATCGTGATGTAGTCCCCCGCTTCCGGCACTTCCGGTGTCGCACCGACGTGAATCCAGTGCCGGCCGAAAATGCCCTTCATGTCGAAATCGAGCACATCGTCATCGAGATAAAGCGGCGCCTCCAGGCTGTAGCCGCGCTTGCGGCGCGCAACAAGGTTGGCGATCTCGCGTGCAACGACGTACTCGTTCGCGATGATTCTCATTGGAGAGCCCTCGCCTCGTCGCGGGCTTGCTTCGCCAGGCGCCCGCGCGCCATTTCCTCCATCTGGCCGAGCATCGTCTCGACGTTCCGGCACACGACCGCCCCTGCCGCCGCAAGCTCGTCGCCGATGTCGACGGGCAGGCTCGTGTTGCTTCCATCTGGAACGCGGTTGAGCCTGCCGCCGACGAAGATGGGCACCTCCACGCCGAGATCGCGCAAATCCTGCTTCAATTCAGCGACGAAATTCAGCGCTATGCCGTTGTAGGATGAAAGTGCGATGAGGTCGGCATTTGCGGCCTGGATCTGCCGGGCGAGGTCGTTCGGATCGGTCGATGTCCCACCGTCGATAACGGTCACCCCGAGCTTGCCCAGGGCGGCTTCAAGCAAGATCTTGCCGTACTCGTGGACATCGGTCGTCGCAACACAGGCCCGGAAGCCTGCGTTCCGGATCGTTTGCCGCACACCGTCGTCCATCCCCGCGACAAGGCCGCCGGCCACCACCTCCAATTGTTCGATCGAGTAGGATTGGACGATGGGCATTCGCCCCCGCAACCGGCCCGCGGTCGGTTGGCCCGGCCCGAACAGCTCTTCGAGCCGTTTCGAGCCGACACGCCGAATCCCGAGTAGCATTTCGAACGGGTTGCGGATGTCGATGCCCGCCTCGGCGAACCCCGCGAGCACGTTCACCTTGAAGCGCTCCCCGCCTTCGACGATCTTGTCCGCGACAGCGTCGACTTCCTCGTCGCGGTAGAGGTCATAGAGTGGTGCGTCGAGTTCCACCAGCTTGTTCGCGAAGATATGGACGTCGATCACTTCGTCGATATCCGGAATGCGCTCAGCCTCGGTCACGGGCGTGGGATTGACGGCATGGCCGGCGGGACGCGATTTCTGTCCGTAGATATCGATGCGGAGATAGGTCGCGAGTGCGGCGTAGTTCGCCGCATGGTTCTGACCGTACATCGTCGTAGCGCCATAGATCATCGTGCCCGGCGTGCGCGTCACCTTGTGGGCCGCGCGCTGGAAGGCGTGCCGGAGATAGGGCTGCGCGTAGGTGTTGCCGAAGGAATAGCTCGCGTGGCCGCCGCACAGCTCGTCCACGATATATTGCTCGATCAGGATGGCGCCGAGCGAACAGGCGAGGTCGGTGAAGAGCGATGCGAAACCATCGTCCAGGTTCGAGTGGACGATCACGTCGACGGGCTGAGCCGCGGTCAGTGCGATTGCCTTGAGCGATTCGGCTGTCGTGAAGACGTCGTCGTCCCAATGGGGCTGGCGAAAGGCGAAATACTGGCCGAGGTTTCCGACCGAAGTCGAGCCTGAGAGCAATGCCGCGATCGTGTTCTCGAATGCCGCGGGTGTGCCGATCACGAAATCGCCGAAATGAGGGGCCGCGGGAGCCATGCTCGTCATCGCGATCCAGTCCTCGACATCGGCCATGATGAGACCCGTTCCGCGCGGCATGTTCTTGCGCTGCGCGCGCGGATATCCCATGCTCCAGTCGAGGCAGATCCCATATCGGTCGACGCGGTAGCCGGCCTTGTTGAGTGCTGCCCAGATTTCAGCGTAGGCACGGCGGCTCTTGTCGTGGTCGCGAAAGCCGATTTGGGCGTGCATCATGATGCGGCCGTCGGCCACGCATTGGCGCTTGTAAGCCGCCTCGGACTCGACACCGTAGGTTTCGAGAAACGGCGAACGGCCGACCTTCACGGTCTCGGCCATCTTGCGTCCTTCGGCGATCAGCGCCTGGGCGTCGGGCAGCTCCCGCTCGGGGAAGACTTGCGTGCGATCGAGCCTCGACGTCATTTGGCACCCCACCTGACCGGCTTCCGTATTATAGTGTTATACGTTAGAATGTTCAAATATATGATAAGTGTTCGTATATCCGACCGTGGGTTTCGAGCACGACCCCCAATCGAAGACGGGGCCACTCTGCAGCTGAGAGCGAACCATGCCAAGGGTTCTGTCGCAAAGCCAGGTGGCGACGTTCGAGTGCCAGGGATTCGCATCACCGATCCGTGTGATGTCGGTGGAGCGTGCGCAATATTATCGCGCACGGCTCGAGGCATTCGAGGCGAACTATCCCGACGCGCGCATAAAGCTCGACCAGAAGGCCCACATGATCTGCCCTTGGGTCGACGAGATGATCCACGAACCTGGCATCCTAGATGCTGCGGAGGACCTGATCGGGCCGGATATCCTGTGCTGGGGCACCTCGCTTCGGGCAAAGGCGGCCGACGGCAAGGTCTTCGCGGGCTGGCATCAGGACACGGCTTACGCCGAAGTGAAACCGATCGTCGTGATCGTCGCCTTGGCACTCTCCCCCTCCCGGTCGATAAACGGCTGCATCAGTGCCATTCCGCGGTCGCACCGCGGCCCTCTCTTGCCGCACAAGGAGGCATTCGGAACCGACAGCCTCCTCTCGCGCGAGCAATATATCGACGCCTCCATCGATCGCTCGGCGGCGGTCGATTTCGAACTCGATCCGGGCGAGATCGCCTTGTTCAACAACGCCATCATCCATTCGTCCGGGGTGAACCGCGGCACGGATCGGCGCATCCTGTTCCTTCTCGAGATGATCCCGACCCGCGCCTATCAACATTTTCCGCGCGAGTCGGCGGTCCTCGTACGCGGCCGGGATGCCAATGGGCATTTCGACGCCGATCCGCGGCCGCGGCTTGAAATGGGTGCGGCCGAGCTCGCGGCGTGGGAGCGGGCGGTCGAGATCCAGGCGAGCGTGCTCTTTCGGGGTGCGGCACGTCCGCCGCGCGCACTCAAGGGCATGACGAGCGGCAAGCCGCCGACGGGCGGTTGAGCGAAAGCGTCGAACGATGTTATGTCGACGCCATGCACCACGAACTCAACGGTCGCCAGTGACCGATCAGCGAGGGAGACGACGATGCCGGACGATGTGAAGACCCGACCCCTGGCGCAGTACCGGCGCATGGAGGACGGTACAAAAGAGGAATATCTGCGCATCTTCGAGAACATGAAGCCGTTCGAAGCGCGGCTTCCGGATCGCATCCTCGGCGCCATGGCGCTCCTCAGCGACAGCTACGAGGGCGAGACGGTCAGCCGGATCGTCCACTCGCTCCAAACTGCGACGCGCGCGCACCGCGACGGCCGGGATGAGGAATATGTCGTGGCCGCCCTCATCCACGACATCGGCGACATGCTGGCGACCGAGAACCACGCGGAATTCGCCGCGGCGATCCTCAAGCCCTATGTCCGGCCCCATACGCATTGGACGGTCCGGCAGCACGGGCTTTTCCAGGGCTATTATTATTTCCACCACTTCGGCTTGGACCGGAACGCGCGCGAAAAGCATCGCGGTCACCCCGCCTACGAAATGTGCATAGATTTCTGCGCCAAGTACGACCAGGTGTCGTTCGATCCGGACTATGACACGATGCCGCTTGAGGCGTTCGAGCCGATGGTGCGCCGCCTCTTCGCCCGCGAGCCCTGGGGCCCGCACACGAAGGAGCAGGGCGGATACGACAACCGGTATTGAGTGCGGCCTAAAACTGTACGGAATCTAGAGCGTGATGCGATTAAGTTCGTCTACCGCCTCCCTCACCCAGCTTCGGGTAAGCTCAGCGCTGCTTCGCTAACCCTACGCAACCCGCTCCTCCCATTTGGGAGGAGAGGGAAGGGTGAGGAGGGCTTCGCGAT
>DATDHA010000314.1:0-1814 GCA_036521815.1 Alphaproteobacteria bacterium
GATCGAGGCGCATCCCTTGAAGCCCTGGATCACGCTCATCGAGGGCAGTTCCACCGATCCCGCGACAGTAAGTGCTGCAAAGGCTCTCATCGCGCCGGGCGAACGCTGCCTCGTCATCCTGGATTCGAATCACACGAAGCAGCACGTGCTCGACGAACTCGAGGCCTATTGCAACCTCGTGTCCGTCGGGTCCTATATCATAGCGTGCGACGGGATCATGGGCCTCGTCGCCGGCGGCCCGCGCACGCAACCTGATTGGAGCTGGAACAATCCGACCGAGGCCGCGAAGGCGTTCGCGGCTCGTCGTCCGGATTTCGCAATCGCACCACCCGTGGCGCCGTTCAATGAAAGTGCCGTGACGGAGGCGGTCACCTACTGGCCGGGTGCGTGGCTCAAGCGCCTGCGCTGAACGGTGCCAACGGGACCCGTGATGCGGACGAACCCGGGTGCAGTGTTCAGCGAATGCCGCGCTCGCGCGCGGCTTGCCATAGAACGTCGCGGAATCCAGATGCGAAGATGTCGCCTCTGCAAAGCGGGGAATTCTTCACAACCTCGCGCAGCGTCGTACGAAGAAGCCTCAGCGCTTCGGGTTCTGCCGCGAGATGGGCTGCCATCTCCACGAAGCGATCGACGGACTCGACGCTGAGTTCGCCCAGCTTGACGCTATTGAGCAGGCTGTGGCTGAGCCGTTGGTGCATTGCGGGGCCGCGCAGAGTCACGGTCGGTACACCCATCCAGAGCGCATCGCACGTCGTGGTCCCGCCGGTGAGCGGGAACGTGTCGAGTGCCACGTCGATTTCGTTGTAACACTCGAGATGCTGGTTCACGGCGTTCGTTCGAATGAAGAGCCGCTCGGGTGCTATGCCATGCCGGCCGAATGCCTTGATCATGTTCTCGGCGATGATCCGGGATTGCCCCGTCGGCCGCACGAGCATGAAGCGGGAATTGGGCACGCGGTGCATCACTTCGGCCCAAGCCGATATACATGCTTGGCTGAATTTATACGTGTTGTTGAGCGTGCCGAACGTCACATAGCCGTTCCGCTCGGAAGGCGGGGTTGGGTCGATCGCGGCCTCGCGAAATCCTTCGAAGCAGACCCACGAGTGCGGCACGCAAAGCGGTTTCTCGATCGAAAGTTCGGGTGAGGTCGGCGCCACCTGCGGATCGAGGAGCATATAGTCGACAGCCTCGAAGCCGAGCGAATACGGGTAGCCCAGCCATGCGAGCTGGATCGGCGCCATTTGGTACGCCATCGCATTCAGTCGGGAGCCGACGGTGAACCCGCCAAGATCGACCATGACGTCGATGCCGTCCTCGCGCACGCTTGCCGCCAGCTCACGATCCGCTTCGATTTCCACGTCGACGAAACGGTCGACGAGCCCGCGTATCTCGGCTTGGACCGGGTCGTCAGGGGCCTGGAGGAGCGAATAGGCCGTAAGCTCTAAACTCTCGCGGTCGTAATTGCGCAGAAGTGGGAGCACGAATTTCGCGACCGAGTGGTTTCGCAGATCGTACGAAAGGAGGCCCACCCGAAGTTTTCCTTGGCGCCTCACCGGCGCCAATGGGGGCAGCGGGTTCTGTGCCGCCCGCGACTCGACCTGTTCGGCAAATCCGCGGTGAAGTGCCGTCAAACGCCGTGAATTTTCGATCGTGCCCGCTTCGACCAGCAAGTAGAGGAAAACCGCCGAAAGGCTGTTTGTGTGCAGTGCTGCCGCGGCGGCGTCCCAGATGTCGCCGAGACCCTCAATCGCATCGAAGTCGCAGCTCGCCCGGAACGCCTTGAAGGGGAATACCATGTAACCCGGAGCGAAACC
>DATDHA010000315.1:0-7263 GCA_036521815.1 Alphaproteobacteria bacterium
GGATTCTCGATCGACGACGTGCGTCGGATGGAGGTGGCACTGGCGGTCGAGGGCGACGACCAGTTCACGCTCCGCGGCAAGAGCTCGATGCGCGAGATCAGCCGCGACCCGGCCGACCTTGTGCACCAGACCCTCGCCGACAATCACGACTACCCCGACGGCGTTCTCCTTTACCTCGGCACGATGTTCGCGCCGACCAAGGACCGCGACAAGCCGGGTGAGGGATTCACCCACAAGCTCGGCGACATCGTGACGATCTCGACGCCAAAGCTCGGCGCCCTCGTCAATCGCGTCAATCACTGCGACAAAATTGCCCCCCACCGCTTCGGTGTCGCAGCGTTGATGCATAACCTTGCCGCGCGAGGGCTGTTGTAGTAGCGCCGCCCGGAGGACGGATTTTCAGGTCGTCAGCGCTCGAGCGCCTTGGCGATATCCTCGCACATCTTCTTGGCGTCGCCGAAGAGCATCATCGTGTTCTCGCGATAGAACAGCGGATTGTCGATGCCCGCATAGCCCGACGCGAGCGAGCGCTTCACGAAAAGCACTGTCTTCGCGTTCTCCACGTCGAGGACGGGCATGCCATAGATCGGGCTCGACGGATCGTTCTTGGCGGACGGGTTGGTCACGTCGTTGGCGCCGATCACGAACGCCACGTCGGTTGAGGCGAAGTCGCGATTGATTTCGTCGAGTTCGAACACCTCGTCGTAGGGTACGTTCGCCTCGGCGAGCAGCACGTTCATGTGTCCCGGCATGCGCCCCGCGACCGGATGGATCGCGTAGCGCACCTTGATCCCCTCCTTCTTCAGAAAGTCGGCCATCTCGCGAAGTGCGTGCTGGGCCTGCGCCACCGCCATGCCGTAGCCCGGCACGATGATCACGGAGCCCGCATTGCGCATGATGAAGGCGGCGTCGTCGGCTGAGCCTTGCTTGACCGTGCGGTCACCACCCGGCCCGCCCGCCGCCGCCACCGTCTCGCCGCCGAAGCCGCCGAGGATCACGTTGAAGATCGAGCGGTTCATCGCCTTGCACATGATGTAACTGAGGATGGCGCCCGAGGATCCGACGAGCGCTCCCGTCACGATCAGGAGCGAGTTCGCGAGCGTGAAACCGATGCCGCAGGCCGCCCACCCGGAGTAGCTGTTGAGCATCGAGATCACGACCGGCATGTCGGCACCGCCGATCGGCAGGATCAGAAGGAAGCCCAATGTCAGGGAAATGATGACGATGAGCCAGAACGCCGCCCCGGAGCCGCTCGCAGCGAACCACGCGATGAGGGCGACGAGGGCGACACCCTGTGCCGCGTTCAGAAGATGCTGGCCCGGAAAGACGAGGGGCTTGCCCGAGAGGATCGCCTGGAGCTTGCCGAACGCGATGATCGAGCCCGTGAAGGTGATGGCACCAATGGCGGTGCCGAGGCTCATCTCGATGAGGCTCGAAAGATGGATGCCGTTCGGCCCCATGATCCCGTAGGCCTCGGGGTGATAGAACGCCGCGGACGCCACGAAGACCGCCGCAAGTCCCACGAGGCTGTGGAACGCCGCGACAAGCTGGGGCAGTGCCGTCATCTGAATTCGAAGTGCGATGAATGTGCCGATGGTGCCGCCGATCAAAATCCCCACGATGATGAGCGAGTAGCTCACCACACCGGGGGAGGCGAGCGTCGTTGCGACCGCGATGACCATGCCGACGACGCCGAGAATGTTGCCCATCCGGGCACTTTCCGGCGAGGCGAGGCCGCGCAATGCGAGAATGAAGCAGATCGACGCGACGAGGTAGGCGATGGCCGCGAGATTGCCAGTCATGAGATCTCTCCCCGCCTATTTCGTTTTCTTCTTGAACATCTGCAGCATGCGTTGGGTCACGATGAAGCCGCCGAAGATGTTGACCGAGGCGAGCGTGACCGCGAGAAAGCCCGCGATCTTCGAGAAATTGACGTCCTCGGGACCTGCCGCCAGGAGAGCGCCGACCACGATCACGCTCGAAATCGCGTTCGTGACCGACATGAGCGGAGAATGGAGCGCTGGCGTCACTTTCCAGACGACGTAGTAGCCGACGAAACAGGCAAGTGCAAAAACCGTGAGGCCGATGACGGCGGGATCGAGCCCAGCACCGTGTGCCTGGCCCGCAATGAGCTGCGTCGTTTCGTTCGCGAGCCGTGCTGCGTCCTCGGCGAGCCGCGCAGCCTCGTTCGCGAGCTTCGATGCGTGGTCGGCGAGTGTCGTCGGATCCATGGGTGCCCCCAAAATTTCCGCGCGATTGGTTCCGCGGTTCCGGCCGCTCAGGCCGCCACGGTCTCTTCGCTGAAGCTCGGATGGACGATCTTGCCCTCGTGGGTCAGGAGCGTGCCCTTGACCAGTTCGTCATCCCATTTGAATTCGATTCCCCCACCCTCTTTCTTCGCGAAGGGTGAGAGGAAGTTAAAGAGGTTGCGGCCATAGAGTGTGGAAGCGTCGACGGCGATCCGGCTCGGGTAGTTGGCGTGGCCGACGATCGTGACGCCGTGCTTCACCACGACCTTGCCGAGCTCGGAGAGCGGGCAGTTGCCGCCGGCCTCGACCGCCAGATCGACGATGACCGAGCCGGGCTTCATCGCCTTCACCATGTCTTCGGCGATGAGAACGGGTGCCGGCCGGCCGGGAATGAGCGCCGTCGTGATCGCGATATCCTGCTTCTTCAGGGTCTCGCGCAAAACCTCGGTCTGTTTGCGCTGGTAATCTTCGCCCATTTCCTTGGCGTAGCCGCCAGCCGTCTCGGCCCCCTTGGTTGCTTCGGGATCGACCTCGACAAAGGTCGCACCGAGGGACTGCACCTGCTCCTTGACCGCCGGGCGGACGTCGTATCCCGAGACGACCGCCCCCAGGCGACGCGCGGTGGCAATCGCCTGAAGACCGGCCACACCGACACCCATGACGATCACGCGCGCGGGCGCCACCGTGCCGGCTGCCGTCATCATCATCGGAAAAGCCCTGCCGAACTCCGCGGCTGCGTCGAGCACGGCCTTGTAGCCGGCAAGGTTCGCTTGGGACGAAAGCACGTCCATCGATTGCGCACGGGAAATGCGCGGCATGAGTTCCATCGCAAACGCTGAGATCCCGGCTTCGGCATAGCCCTTGATCTGATTGCGACTGTTGTAAGGTGCGAGCATGGCGACGAGGGCAGCCCCCTTCTTCATCAGGGAAAGCTCGTCCCGTCCCTCGGCGGCCGAAAGCGGGCGCTGGACCTTGAGCACGATGTCCGCATCGCCGAGTGCCGACTTGGCGTCGGGGGCGATCCGCGCGCCGGCATCGCGGAACGCCGCGTCGGTGAATGACGCCCCGTCGCCCGCACCCGCTTCGACCGCGACCTCAAGACCGAGGCCGACGTACTTCTTCACCGTGTCCGGTGACGCGGCAACGCGCTTTTCGTGTTCGCGCCGCTCCTTCGGTATCGCGACCTTCATGGCTCGATCACCCGCCTGCCCCCGCTCGATTCGAGTCCGATTTGCGCGCCTCACAATGCCTTCTCGGGAATGCTTTGTGAAGGGCTTGTTGGCGGGGGAAGGACCTAAATCCGAGGGGCGTTTCGTGGACCGATCCTCGACGCATTCCCTCAATCCGGTATGGCCAGTCCCTGTTTCTTCAGGGCCGCCGCCTGGCGCTTGGCAAGCGTTGCCTCATCGAAATCCTTTATCAGCTCGTGGAACAGCCGATACCAGTTGATCTCGGCGGAAAGATGCAGGAAGACCGAACCGAGCCCGATCGCCGCCCGGTCCATCAGCACGAACTCGCGCGGTGGCGCTACACCACCGAGCCGCCTTAGTTCCTTGTGCACCTTCTCGGCCACACGCGCCCCGTAAACGCCCGCGTTGGTTTCCTCGATCGCACGCTCGCGGTCCTCCATGAGTGGGGCGTAGACGAAGCGCGCCCACATGTTCAGCGTGTCGATGAGCGCTTTCGAGAGGTTCTTGAAGCCCCAGGTTTCGTAGGCGGACACCGCGAGCGCCTCGTCGTGGTTTTGGAGCGCCCAATAGAGGTCGATCACCCCGCGCACGAACCGCGGATGAAAAACACGGATGCAGCCGAAATCGAGCAGGTTGATCGAGCCGTCGGGGCGCACCGTGTAGTTGCCGAGATGCGGGTCGCCGTGGATGATGCCAAAGAAATAGAACGGCACGTACCACGCACGGAACATGTTGTGGGCGACCTTGTTTCGCTTCTCGAGCGGCCAGGCCGTGCAAGCCATGAGGGGGGAGCCGTCGAGCCAGGTCATGGTGAGGAGGCGCCGGGTCGATAGCTCGGCAATCACCTTGGGCAGGCGGACCCCTTTCTCGGCCTTGAGCATGTCGCCGTAAAGGCGCATGTGGCTCGCCTCGCGGGCGTAGTCGAGCTCCTCCTTGAGACGCTCGGCGATTTCAGCGTGGATGTTCTTGGTCGAGATCGCCTTGTCCGTGCGCTCATAGATCGAGAAGACGAGCTTCAGTTGACGCAAGTCAGCCTCGACGGTCGAGGACATGTCGGGGTATTGGAGCTTGCACGCCAACGCACCACCGTCGAGTGCGGTTGCGCGGTGAACCTGACCGAGGGAGGCGGCGCGTGCCGCGCTATGGTCGAATGATGCAAAGCGCGTTTCCCAATCCGGCCCGAGTTCGGCCGCCATGCGCCGGCGCACGAATGGCCAGCCCATCGCCGGTGCGTTCGCCTGGAGAGTCGAAAGCTCGGTCACGTATTCCTGGGGCAGCGCATCGGGAATGGTCGAGAGGAGCTGTGCCACCTTCATGAGCGGCCCCTTGAGACCGCCGAGGGCACTCGCAAGCTCGCTCGCATGACGGCCGCGGTTGAGCTCAAGGCCGAGATAGCGTTTGCCGGCGAGTTCGACCGCGAGCCCGCCCACGGCACGCCCGACGCGCGCATATCGCATCACGCGGCCGCCGAACGTACTTGCCTCGCCCTCCACCGGTCCCTTTTTTGACTCGGACGATTTCTGCGCCATTACACGCTTTTCCCGAGCACGTCGATGAAGCGCGAAACGAGCCCGAGCCCGCGGGCCCAGAAGGCGGGGTCCGATGCGTCGAGACCGAACGGTGCCAGGAGTTCCTTGTGATGGAGCGTGCCACCCGCCCGGAGCATATCCAGATATTTTTTCTGGAATCCCGGCTCGGCGCGCTCATAGACCGCATAGAGCGAATTCACCAGGCAGTCCCCGAAGGCATAGGCATAGACATAGAAGGGCGAATGGATGAAATGGGGGATATAGGCCCAATAGACGCGGTATTCGTCGTTGAAATGAAACGCGTCGCCAAGGCTTTCCTGCTGAATTCCAAGCCAGATCTCCCCGATCCGTGCTGCCGTAAGTTCGCCTCGACGGCGCTCGCCGTGAACACGGCGCTCGAACTCGTAGAATGCGATCTGGCGCACGACGGTATTGAGCATGTCCTCGATCTTGGACGCGATCATGACGCGTCGGCGCTTCGGGTTGCTTTCGTCGCGCAGCATTGCCTGAAATGTCAGCATCTCGCCGAACACGCTCGCCGTCTCGGCAAGGGTGAGCGGCGTATCCGACATGAGATAGCCCTGGCGCGCTGCGAGGATTTGGTGCACGCCGTGGCCGAGCTCATGTGCCAGCGTCATCACGTCGCGTGACTTGCCCTGATAGTTCATCAGGACATAGGGGTGTGCGGCAGGCACTGTCGGGTGGCAGAAAGCACCCGGGGACTTCCCCGGCCGCACCGGCGCGTCGATCCAGGGCCGCTCAAAGAACCTCTTGACCAGCTTGGCAAGCTCGGGCTCGAAATCGTTGTAGGCATTGAGCACGGTCGCCTTCGCGGCACTCCACGGAATCTCGCGGTCGTCGTCTTCGGGGAGTGGGGCGTTGCGGTCCCAATATTCGAGCTTCTCCTTGCCGAGCCACTTCGCCTTAAAGCGGTAATAGCGGTGCGAAAGGTGCGCATACGAATCCTGCACCGCCTTCACGAGTGCATCGACGACCTCCGCCTCGACGTGGTTCGAAAGATGGCGCGCCGCCATGGGCGAGGGGAAGCGGCGCCATCGGTCTTCGATCTCCTTGTCCTTGGCGAGTGTGTTGGTGACGAGGGCAAAAAGGCGCGCATTCTCGCCCAGAACCTCGCCCAGCGAGCGGGCCGCCTCGCGCCGCACGTTCTCATCCCTGTGGGAGAGGAGATGAAGCGCCTCGGCGTTCGAGAGTTCCTTCCCGCCCACGGGAAACCGAAGTGCCGCAAGGGTTTCGTCGAAGAGACGCGTCCAGGCCTGACGGCCTGCGACCGATTTCTCAAGCAGGAGCTTCTCGGCCTCGTCGGAAAGCTCGTGGGGGCGGAAGGCACGCACGTCGCGCAGCCATGGCCGGTAACGCGCGAGCTTTGGCTCCTTGAGAAGGGCCTCGATCCGGCCATCGTCGATCCGGTTGAGCTCGAGGGTGAAGAAGAGCGTGGCCGCGGAAATGTCGGTCACCTTCTCGCGGATGTCCTGGGCTTGACGGGAGATTTCCGGGTCCGTCATGTCGGCCCCGTGGCGCAGCTCCGCGTAGCTTCCGATCCGGCCGACGAGTTCGGAGATCCGCTCGTATTCGACGACGGCACCGGCCAGAGCCTCGCCCTCAAGGCCGGAAAGCTTGCCCTGATAGCGGCGCGCGAATTCGGCGGCCGCCTTGCCGCTCGCATCGAGGTCTCGCTTCAACTCAGGCGAATCCGGACCGGGATAAAGATCGCCCAGATCCCACTCCGGCAAATCGCCCACACCGCGCTGGGCCGTCTTCCTGCTTTGAACGCCGTCGGCCATGACCACCTCCCGGACGCCAAGATATAGGGTTAGCCCTCGCACACGCCAAGCTTTTTGGCGCTTCCGATTTTCGGCGGGACATGAGAGAAATCAGGGCCGCCATATCCGGACCACCGGGATGAGGATCGTCAGAATCCGGGCAGTGCTGGAAGAGCGCCATGGACTACCGAAAAATACCCAATCTCGCCCGCATGTTTTTCGAGCGGGCGGAAGGTCTTGGCGACAGGCCCTTCCTATGGGCGAAGCGCGCCGGTGCTTATCGGCCGATCGGTTGGGCCGACGCTGCGCGCCAGGTGAGTGCGCTTGCGCGCGGCCTGCGGGCACTTGGCGTCGGGCGGGGGGACCGCGTTGCGCTCGTTTCCGAGAACCGGCCCGAATGGGCGATCGCCGATATCGCGATCATGGCGGCGGGGGCCATATCGGTGCCCGGCTATGTGACGAATACGGTCGACGATCATCGCCACATACTGAACAATACGAGTGCGAAGGCGAT
>DATDHA010000316.1:0-4366 GCA_036521815.1 Alphaproteobacteria bacterium
TCAGGACCTCTTCCTCACCGAGACCGCGTTCCATGCGGACGTGATCCTGCCCGCTTCGGCGTGGCCGGAAAAGGACGGCACGGTCACCAACACGAACAGGCAGGTTCAGATGGGGCGTGCTGCGCTCAAACCGCCCGGAGATGCGCGTCAGGATTGGTGGATCATTCAGGAGATCGCGCGCCGCATCGGGCTCAAGTGGAATTACGAGCACCCGCGCGATGTGTTCGGCGAAATGGCAAAGATGATGCCATCGCTCAACAACATCACCTGGGACCGCCTCGTGCGCGAGAACGCGGTTACCTATCCCTCGGACGGTCCCGACCATCCAGGCCACAGCGTGGTGTTCTCCGACGGTTACCCGACCGCCAATGGCCGCGCCAAGCTTGTTCCGGCAGCGATCATTCCTCCGGCGGAGACGCCCGATGCGGACTATCCACTGGTGCTCACGACCGGCCGCCAGCTCGAGCACTGGCACACGGGGGCGATGACCCGCCGCGCCTCCGTCCTCGACGCGATCGAGCCCGAGGCGAATGCGCAGTTTTCGCCGGCATTCTTGATGAAGCAGGGCATCAAGCCGGGTGACAAGGTGCGCGTCGTGACCCGGCGAGGTGCGATCGAGCTTACCGCACGGGCGGACGGTGCACTTCCCGACGGCATGGCCTTCATCCCGTTCTGCTTCGCCGAGGCGGCAGCCAATGTCCTGACCAATCCGCAGCTCGACCCGTTCGGCAAAATTCCGGAGTTCAAGTACTGTGCCGCGCGCGTCGAGAAGACCGCTGCGACGCAGGCCGCCGAATAGCGCGCCGCATTAGGACAGCTCAGAGGGGCTTCTTGATCGTGCGTGCGAGTTCACCAACGACGCCGCGCCGGAACACGAGCACGCAGACCACGAAGATGACGCCCTGGAGGACGAGCACCCAGGAGCCGAGCTCCGCGAAATCGTTCTGCATCTTTGTGATGATGAAGGCGCCGACCGTCGGCCCGAACACCGTGCCAAGCCCGCCGAGAAGGGTCATCAGCACCACTTCGCCCGACATGGTCCAATGCACATCGGTTAGGGACGCAAGCTGGAAGACGATCGTCTTCGTCGCACCCGCCAGTCCCGACAGGGCCGCGGAGAGCACGAAGGCAATCAGCTTGTAGTGATCGACCTTGTAACCAAGCGAAATCGCGCGCGGCTCGTTTTCGCGGATCGCCTTCAGCACCTGCCCGAACGGTGAATGGATCGTCCGGTAAATGAGGACGAAACCGGCGAGGAAGATGACGAGCACGACGTAATACATGTTGAGGGTCTTGTTCAAATCGATGAGCCCGAACAACCTGCCGCGAGGTACTGCTTGAATGCCGTCCTCCCCGCCCGTGAATTTGGCCTGAAGGCAAAAGAAATAGACCATCTGCGCCAGTGCCAGCGTGATCATGGCGAAATAGATGCCCTGACGCCGGATCGCGAGCGCACCGACGACGAGGCCGAGGACGGCCGATCCAGCGGTGCCGCCGAGGATTGCAATCTCCGGAGGCAGGCCCCAGGTCTCGGCCATATATCCGCAGACATAACCCGCCATGCCGAAGAAGGCGGCGTGGCCGAAGCTCAACAAGCCGACATAGCCGATCAGCAGGTTGAAGGCGCTGGCGAAGAGGGCGAAACAAAGCACCTTCATCAGGAACACGGGATAGAAGAAGAAAGGTGCCGCCGTGAAGAACGCGACCATGGCCACGAACGCGACGAATTGGGCATTGATCGACGTCTCGGCACGCTGTGGAACGATCGTGTCTTTCACGCTCACCATGTCAGCTCGCCCTCCCGAAGAGGCCTGCGGGCTTGATCATCAAAACGATCGCCATGATCACGAAAATGACGGTGTTCGACGCCTCGGGATAGAACACTTTGGTCAAGCCTTCGATCACGCCGAGCCCGAAACCGGTGACGATCGAGCCCATGATCGATCCCATGCCGCCGATCACCACAACGGCGAACACGACGATGATGAGATCCGCACCCATGAGCGGGCTCACCTGATAGATCGGTGCCGCCATGACGCCGGCGAGTGCGGCAAGCCCCACGCCGAATCCGTAGGTCAGCATGATCATGCGCGGCACGTTGATGCCGAATGCCTGGACGAGTGCCGGATTCTCGGTCGCCGCGCGCAAATAGGAGCCGAGCTTGGTGCGCTCGATCACGAACCACGTCGCGAAACAAAGGACCAGCGACGCGGCGATGACCCAGGCGCGATAGACCGGCAGAAACATGAAGCCGAGATTGTATCCGCCAGTGAGCGAGGCCGGCATTTGATAGGGCTGACCCGAGGATCCGAATTCGTTCTGGAACAGGCCCTGGATGATGAGGGCAAGCCCGAAGGTGAGGAGCAGGCCATAAAGGTGATCCACCTTGTAGAGCCAGCGCAGCATCGTGCGCTCGATCGCGATCCCGACAATGCCGATCGCGATCGGGGCGGCAATGAGGGCCCACCAATATCCGACGCCGAGCTTGGTAAGGAGGAACCACGCGCAAAACGCCCCCATCATGTACTGCGCACCGTGCGTGAAATTGATGATGTTGAGCAGGCCGAAGATGATCGCCAGGCCGAGGCTCAGCAGTGCGTAGAACGAGCCGTTGATGAGCCCGATCAGAAGCTGCCCGAAGAGGGCCTGCGGAGGTATGCCGAGCAATTCGAACATAGGCACTCTGCCTCCCTATGCACGAGCCGCGGGTGACGAGGCATGACCTCGCCACCCGTCGCAGCCAGGATTGCGTGCCTTGACGTTACGCACCTGCGATCAATTGACGAGCGGGCAAATACCCTTCTCTTCCGCGAGGGGGCGGAACGCGTCCTCCGGTTTGATCTTGGCCAATATCTTGTAGTAGTCGTAAGGTGCTTTGGACTCGTCGGGCTTTTTGACTTCGACGAGATACATCTCATGCACCGCTCGGCCGTCGACGCGAACCTCCGTCGGCCCGAAAAGTGGGTCGTCAATTTTCGCAGCCTTTATGGCGCCCACGACTTTCAAGCCGTCCGCAGCAGAGCCGACCTGCTTCACCGCCTCCAGATAATGGAATGTCGCCGAATAGACGCCGGCTTGCACCATCGTCGGATATCTCCCGTTGTTGCGCTTGGCGAAGCGTTGCGACCAGGCGCGCGTCTTGTCGTTGAGGTCCCAATAGAAGGCGGTCGTAATCGTAAGGCCTTGTGCCGTCTGAAGGCCGAGGGAGTGCACGTCCGAGATGAAGACGAGGAGGCCGGCGAGCTTCTGCCCGCCTTGCACGATACCGAACTCGGCGGCTTGCTTGATCGAGTTGATGGTATCGCCGCCCGCGTTCGCGAGCCCGATGATCTTCGCCTTGGAGGATTGGGCCTGGAGCAGGAACGACGAGAAATCCGACGTGTTGAGCGGCACGTTGACCGCACCGACGACCTTGCCACCCGCCGCCTGCACGACATCGGAAGTGTCGCGCTCAAGCGCGTGGCCGAAGGCGTAGTCCGCGGTCAGGAAGAACCAGGTATCGCCACCCTGCTTCACGATGGCGCCACCCGTACCGTGCGCGAGCGCCCAGGTGTCATACGTCCAATGCACGTTGTTGGGCGAGCACTTGGAACCCGTGAGGTCGGAGCTCGCCGGACCTGAAGCCAGAAACACCTTGTTTTTTTTCCTTGGTGATGTCGCTGATGGCGAGCGCCACGCTCGATGTCGGCACGTCGACGATCGCGTCGACCTTGTCGACGTCGTACCATTGACGCGCGATGCTCGAGCCGACGTCGGGCTTGTTGAGATGGTCCGCGGAGATGACGTCGACCTTCATGCCGTTCTTGCCGGGATCGAAATCCTCGACGGCCATCTTGGCGGCCTCGACCGACCCCTGACCGCCGATGTCGGCATAGAGGCTCGACATATCGCTGAGCACGCCGAGCTTGACCGCGACTTCCGCCTGTGCAGCCCCGGCGGCCAGCACCAAGACGGCGGCGGCAACAAACAACGTCTTTTTCATGATCGCCTCCAGGGCTCGCTCGGCCCGATTGAATTAAGAACGTCTCGTCAGACTCCGAGATATTCGTGGAGTTTCTCCATATTGCGCTCGAGCTGATCGTTCGGGATCATGTCCACGACCCGGCCATGCTCCATCAGGTAATGCCGGTCCGCCACCGTGGCGCCGAAGCGGAAGTTCTGCTCGACAAGCAGAATGGTGAACCCGAGCGCTTTCAATTCGAGAACAGTCCGCCCGATCTGCTGGACGATGACGGGCGCCAAACCTTCGGTCGGCTCGTCGAGCAGGAGAAGCCGTGCACCCGTGCGCAGGATCCGCCCGATCGCAAGCATCTGCTGCTCACCGCCCGAGAGCTTGGTGCCCTGGCTCCTGAGCCGTTCCTTGAGA
>DATDHA010000317.1:0-9625 GCA_036521815.1 Alphaproteobacteria bacterium
CGTTTCGAGCTTTACCGCAGATACGGGTTGAGGCGGCATTCGAACGCGGAGCTGCTTGGCCGCTGGGAAAGCGAGATTTCCAGCCGCTTGAAGCGCCTCGGGCTCGAAGCGGCGGCGCGCTAGCAAGCCAGGCCCGATAAGAAATGTCGCGGAAGGTGCTGACAGCATGACCTATAAAACGATCCTCTACGAGGTCGCCGAAGGCATTGCATCGATCACGCTCAACCGGCCCGAAAAACTCAACGCATTCACGGCGGAGCTGCACGGCGAGCTTCGCGAGGCGATCGCGATCGCGGCCGAGGACGTCAACATCCGCGCCCTTCTCCTGACCGGGGCCGGGCGCGGCTTTTGCGCGGGCCAGGACCTGAACGATCGTGCGACAGCACCTGGCGAAGCACCCCGCGACCTCGGACACACCCTCGACAGCCTTTATAATCCGCTGGTCCGCAGCTTGCGGGCATTGCCAAAGCCGGTCGTCTGTGCCGTCAACGGTGTCGCGGCAGGTGCGGGCGCCAATCTCGCACTCGCCTGCGACATCGTGCTCGCCGCGCGTTCGGCGCGTTTCATTCAGGCATTTTGCCGGCTCGGCCTCGTGCCGGATTCGGGCGGCACCTATTTCCTGCCGCGCCTTGTCGGCCAGGCGCGCGCGCTGGGTTTAGGCCTTCTTGGCGAGCCCTTGTCGGCCGAGCGTGCAGCGGAAATCGGACTGATTTGGCAATGCGTCGACGACGACAAGCTCGCGGAGGAGGCGCGCAAGCTTGCGGGGCTGCTTGCGGCTCTACCGCCGGTGGGCCTCGCTCTCATCAAGCGGGCGATCAATTCGTCCTCCGGCAACGATTTGGACCGCCAGCTCGACCTCGAGCGCGACCTCCAGCGCGTCGCCGGACGCACGGAGGATTACCGGGAGGGCGTCAACGCTTTCCTCCAAAAACGCAAAGCCAGCTTCACGGGGCGATGATGGCCAAGTCCCGGCCGGACGATCGGACAAATCGCATTGCCGAAGACGCGGGCCGGGCCATGTATGAGCGCGACCATGCAGCGCGTGCCCTCGGGATAGCGCTCCTCGACGTGCGGCCTGGTTTTGCCCGCATGTCGATGCTGGTGCGGCCGGACATGGTGAACGGCCACAGGACCTGCCACGGCGGACTCATATTCACCCTCGCCGATACGGCGTTCGCCTATTCCTGCAATTCCCACAACAAGAACGCGGTTGCGCAGCATTGCGCGATCACGTTCGTTCAGCCCGCCCGCGAAGGCGATCTTCTGACCGCAGAGGGTGTCGAGCAATCGCTCTCCGGCCGGAGCGGCATCTACGATATCAAGGTGACCAATCAGAAAGGTGAGACGATTGCGCTCTTCCGCGGCAACTCACGGGTCATCAAGGGCGAGGTCGCGACCGGATACCTTCCATCCCCAGAGGAGCCGTCATGAGCGAAGTCTATATCTGCGACGCCATCCGCACCCCGATCGGCCGTTATGCCGGCGCCATTTCGAGCGTGCGCGCCGACGATCTCGGTGCGATCCCGATCAAGGCCCTTACGTCGCGCAATCCGGGCGTGGATTGGTCGAAGCTCGACGACGTCGTCTATGGCTGCGCCAACCAGGCGGGCGAGGACAACCGCAACGTGGCACGAATGGCCGCGTTGCTTGCGGGCCTGCCGACGGATGTGTCGGGCATGACGGTCAATCGGCTTTGCGGCTCCGGCATGGAGGCGGTTGCGCAATGCGCGCGCGCCATCAAGACCGGCGAGGGCGAGCTCATGATCGCGGGTGGGGTCGAAAGCATGAGCCGCGCACCCTTCGCGATGCCAAAGGCCGAGACCGCCTTCGCACGCACCGCGGAAATCTACGACACGACGATCGGCTGGCGTTTCGTCAACCCGCTCATGAAAGCGCAATATGGCGTCGACTCCATGCCCGAGACAGGCGAGAACGTGGCCGAGGAATTTCAGGTGACACGGCAGGATCAGGACGCCTTCGCGCTCCGCAGCCAGCAGCGCGCGGGACGCGGGATCAAGAACGATATATTCAAGACGGAGATCGTTCCGGTACCAATCCCGCAGCGCAAAGGCGAGCCGAAACTTGTCGGCGAGGACGAGCATCCGCGCCCCGACACGACGATGGAGGCGCTCGCGAAATTGCCGACCCCGTTCCGAAAGAACGGCACGGTCACCGCGGGCAATGCGTCGGGCGTCAATGACGGCTCGGCAGCCATTCTGATCGCGTCGGAGCACGCGATGAAACGCTACAACCTGACGCCCAAGGCGCGCGTGATCGGTGCTGCGACGGCGGGTGTGCCCCCGCGAATCATGGGGATCGGACCTGCGCCCGCGGTGCGCAAGCTCCTTGAGCGACTCGGCCTCAGGCTCGGGCAGATCGACGTGATCGAACTCAATGAAGCCTTCGCCGCACAGGCCCTCGCCGTCACGCGCCAACTTGGCCTGCCCGACGACGCGGAGCACGTCAATCCGAACGGCGGCGCCATAGCACTCGGCCATCCGCTCGGGGCGAGCGGGGCGCGGCTCGTGGCGACCGCGACCTATGAGCTTGGCCGGCGCCGCGGCCGTTTGGCGCTCACGACCATGTGCATCGGCGTGGGCCAAGGGATCGCCATGGTGATCGAACGCACGTGACGAGTGAGCGATGCGTGAGAAAATCCGCAGGGAGCCGACGCGATGAATTCATCGCCATCAAAAAAACGCCACCTCGATCCCATCGAGACGGCCAGCCGGGATGAAATCGCGGCACTTCAAACGAAGCGCCTCAAGAAGACGCTGCAACATGCCTACACGAACGTGTCGCACTACCGGACAAAATTCGACGAGGCCGGTGTGCATCCCCGCGACTTCAGGCATATCGAAGACCTCGCCAAATTCCCGTTCACCACGAAGGAGGACCTGCGCCAAAACTATCCCTTCGGCATGTTCGCCGTGCCGAGGGAGAAGGTCGTGCGGATCCACGCCTCGAGCGGGACGACCGGCAAGCCGACGGTGGTCGGCTACACCCAGGGCGATATCGACGTATGGGCGGAGCTGATGGCGCGCTCAATCCGTGCTTCGGGCGGCAAGCCCGGCGATATCGTGCACGTCGCCTATGGCTATGGCCTGTTCACGGGCGGCCTCGGCGCACATTACGGTGCCGAGCGCCTTGGCTGCACGGTCATTCCCATGTCGGGTGGGATGACCGAGCGGCAGGTCCAGCTCATCCAGGACTTCAAGCCGGACATCATCATGGTGACCCCGAGCTACATGCTCGCGATCGCCGACGAATTCATGCGCCAGGGCCTCGATCCGCGCCAATCGTCCCTGCGGATCGGCATCCACGGTGCTGAACCCTGGACCGAGGCGATGCGCAAGGAAATCGAGGACCATTTCGATATCGACGCGGTCGATATCTATGGATTGTCGGAGGTGATGGGACCGGGGGTCGCGAACGAATGCGTCGAGACCAAGGATGGACCCACGATATGGGAGGATCATTTCTTCCCCGAAATCGTCGACCCCGCCACGACGCAGCCGCTTGCCGACGGCGAGCTCGGCGAGATGGTCTTCACCACGCTCACGAAGGAGGCGTTCCCGGTCATCCGCTATCGCACCCGCGATATTACGCGGCTGGCGCCACCTTCGGCGCGGAGCTTCCGCCGTTTCACGCGCATCACGGGGCGCACCAACGACATGCTGATCATCCGTGGCGTGAATATCTTTCCGACGCAGGTCGAGGAACTCATCCTCAAGGACGAGCGTCTTTCGCCGCACTACGTGCTCGAGGTGCGGCGCGAGGACAGGCTCGACAGCATGACCGTGGTCGTCGAGGGTGAGACAGGCTTGCCACCAGTGGCGGCAGATGCCGCCGCCCGCGCGCTCCAGCATGCGATCAAGGCGTATATCGGCGTCAGCACCGACGTGAAGGTCGTTCCTCCGAATACGGTCGAGCGTTCGATGGGCAAGGCCAAGCGCATCGTCGATTTGCGGCCCCGGCGTTAAGCGGCCCGGATTGCGCATGGGCCCGTCACAATGATGAGCAGCCACCGATACCAGACCTACCCGTATTGCCCGGCCAATGAGAAGCCCGGGTACCGTCACAAGGTTGCAATCGTCGGGGCGGGGCCTGTCGGGCTCACTGCCGCGATCGATCTTGCTCAGCACGGCGTGGAATGCGTTGTCCTCGACGAGGATGACACGGTCAGCGTCGGCAGCCGCGCCATCTGCTGGGCCAAGCGCACCCTTGAGATCTTCGACCGCCTCGGCGCCGTTCAGCCGATGATGGCGAAGGGCATCACGTGGCACCGCGGCCGCGTGTTCCACGGCGATCGCGAACTTTACAGCTTCGATCTTCTGCCGGAACTCGATCACGAATACCCGGCCTTCATCAATCTCCAGCAATATTACGTCGAGGAGGCGCTCGTCGCGCGCTCTGCTCAATTGCCGGCGATCGACCTTCGCTGGCGCCACAAGCTCATCGGCCTTCGGGCGGCCGATGACGCAATGTTGCTCGAGGTCGAGACGCTGGACGGCGGGTACGCTTTGGCGGCCCAATTCGTGATCGCGGCCGATGGCGCGCGGAGCAGCGCGCGCCGCCTTCTCGGGCTCGAATTCGAGGGCCGCGCTTTCGAAGATCGCTTCCTGATTTCCGACGTCAAGATGAAGGCGGATTTCCCGACCGAACGCTGGTTCTGGTTCGCACCTCCCTTTCATCCCGGCCCATCGGCGCTGCTTCATCGCCAGGCGGACGATATCTGGCGCATCGACCTCCAGCTCGGCGCCGACGTCGACCCCGAAGAGGAGAAGAAGCCCGAGCGCGTCATCCCCCGGCTGAAAGCCATGCTCGGGCCGGACCGGCCGTTCGAACTCGAATGGGTCAGCGTTTACCGCTTTCAGTGTCGGATGTTGGATCGATTTCGCCACGGCCGGGTGATCTTCGTGGGCGATTCGGCGCACCAAGTCTCGCCTTTCGGCGCCCGCGGCGGCAACTCGGGTATCCAGGACGCGGACAATCTCTGCTGGAAGCTCGCACTCGTGCTTGCCGGCGAGGCACCCGACGCCCTCCTCGATACCTACGACGCGGAACGCGCACCCGCCGCGTGCGAGAATATTCGCGTGACCACCGCGACGACGGATTTCATGTCCGCCAAGGGTGCCTCAGCCATAGCATTCCGCGACGCCGTGCTCGAGCTCGCCGAGACGACTCCTTGCGCGCGCGCGTTCGTCAACAGCGGCCGCCTTTCGCTGCCGGCGACCCTCCGCGGCTCGAGCCTCAATACGCCCGACCGCGACCAGTTTTCGGGCTCGCTCCCGCCGGGCGCTCCCGCCGCGGACGCACCGGTCGAGCGAGCGGGCAAGCCCGATTGGCTCCTCGGCGAACTCGGCGGAACATTCGCGCTGCTTGTCTTCGGCGACACGGCGGCGGCGAAGGCCGCCATCGCATCATTGCACCCTCACTTGCCGCCCCTGCGCCTCATCTCGATCGATGCGGCCGGTAAGGCGCCGCAGGACCTGACCGACGTCAAAGGTATTGCCTGCCAGCGCTACGACGCCGAGCCGGGTAGCGCCTATTTGTTGCGTCCTGACCAGCATATTGCGGCTCGCTGGCGCAAGATCGACGCCGCAGCCCTCGATTCGGCCTTTCGCCGCGCACTTGGGCTCGCGGAGACGACGCCCTTGGGCATGGCTCTAACCGGAGATTGACCGCCATGTCCACAGCACTGCGAGAAACCCTGAATGTCGCCGCGCCGGACGAGCTTTACGAGCTACTAATAAAGGCGCATGAGGGCCTCTCCGAGGCGGAGAGCCTCACGCTCTATGCCAAGCTCATCATCCTGCTCTCGAACCATATCGGCGACCTCGAGGTCATCCGTGGCGCGATCGCGAAGGCCAAAGGGCACGTTTAGCGCCACGGCCCATCTATCCAATCCGCCCGACTGTCCATAAAGTAGGGGCGGATGGGAAGCATTTATCATCATATCGTCCACGCGGTCGGCGCCAACCAGCACCTTGCTTACGCCCTCGTTTTCTTCCTTGCCTTCTCGGAATCGTTCCCGTTCATCGGATCGATCATACCGGGTACGACGATTATCCTTGCGATCGCGGCACTCGTGCCGACCGGTGCCATCGATATCTGGTGGCTGCTCGGGTCCGCGATCCTCGGCGCAATCGTGGGCGACGGATTTTCCTACTGGCTCGGCTACCGCTATCACGAGGAGATCCTCGCGATGTGGCCGTTCCGAAAATATCCGCAGCTCATCATGGTCGGCCGCGCGCAAATCGAAAAGCACGGCGGCAAAAGCGTCTTCATCGCCCGTTTCACGCCGGCTATTCGCGCCGTTGTGCCGATCGTCGCGGGAATCCTGCGGATGGACCCGTGGCGATTCTACCTCGTGAACATCGGTTCAGCCTTCGCATGGGCGGTGTCCCACATCGTCCCGGCTGTGGTGGCCGGCGCGTCCCTCGCACTCGCCGGCGAGGTGGGTGGGCGGCTCCTTGCCCTCATCGTTATCCTGATCGTCGTTCTCTGGCTCATCATCATCATCGTCCGGCGCATCGTGAGCCAGGGCCTTCCCCTTCTCGCGAGCGGACTCTTCCGGCTGTGGCACTGGGCGCGAAATCACGACAACTGGGTGAGCCGCGAAATCCTGTCGGCCCTCGATCCAACCCACAACGAGTTGAAGGGCCTGCTCGGGCTGATCGGCCTGCTCATCGTGTCGGGCTGGACGCTCGTTGGCATCCTGCGCGAGGTCGTGACGGGCGACCCGCTCCTGCGGGCCGATCAGGCAGTGTTCAATTTCATGCAAGCCGTGCGGACGGTTTGGGGCGACCGGGTCATGGTCATCCTGACCGAGCTTGGCGACGCGGTCGTGACGATCTCGGTGGTGCTCGCCGTAACACTTTGGCTGGCGGCGCGGCAGGCGTGGCGGGCGGTGGCCTATTGGCTGGGTGCTTTCGTCTTCGCGACTATTTTCGTCGAGATATTCAAACTCGTCCTGCGCGCACCGCGGCCGATCCAGATCTATACGGGTGCCAGCACCTTCGCGTTCCCCTCCGGCCACGCGGCGATCGCGGCAACGGTATACGGGTTCCTCACTCTCCTCATCGCCCGCGAGCTTGCACCCCGCACCCGCCAGGTGATCGCTGCCTCGACAGCACTACTGGTCATCCTTATCGCTTTCTCGCGCCTCTATCTCGGTGCGAACTGGTCATCGGACGTGATCGCCGGCCTCGCCTTTGCACTTGCGTGGACAGCCGGTCTAGGCATCGTTTATTTGAACCACGCCCCCCAAAATTTAGGTGCGCGCGGTCTTCTCACAATTGCTTCGCTTGCTTTCGTCGTGGTCGGCACGCTCCAAGTCGCGGACAGTTATGCCTTCGATTCCAAACGCTATGCCCTTCAGCCGCCGACGGAGCGAATGGCGGCCGATCTCTGGTGGAGGGACGGCTGGGCGACCCAACCCGAGCGGCGCATCGACTTGGGCGGCGGCCTCGAGGAGCCGATTACCGTCCAGTGGGTCGGCTCGGTCGTGGATTTAAGGTCGCGCCTGCTCGCGCGAGGATGGAAAGAGCCGCCCGAACTCAGCCTCGTATCGATGCTCGCTTGGCTCAATCCAGACGCCGATCTCGATGAGCTGCCGACCCTGACGCGGCTCCACGATGGGCGCCCTGCGCGCTTGATCCTCATCTATCCCGAAATGACGATGCGCAACGGGGTGCGATCGCGGCTCATTCTCCGGCTCTGGCGGTCGAATCTGCGCATCGAGGACCGGCCGCACAGCACATATCGGCTCTGGCTCGGCGCTGTCGTCGAACAGCGCATCGCCCATCTCGGCACGCTCGTGTCCTTCGCCGTGCCGATGCGCGATGAAAATGCCCCACGCGCACTGCTCGAATCGGCACTCGCACCGGTCAAGGTCGTCAAGCGGAAGGGTGTTGCAGATTCTTCAGGCTGGAACGGCTGGGTGCTGCTCGCCCACGATACGACGGTCTCCCTGCCGATACCCGAAACGGAAACGGAACATTGAGCCAAAGGCTCTTTTCGAGACAGCAACCCACGCGGCACTCGATGCCCGATCGCCCCGCGCGCGTTCGGAGCAAGTGCGGATTGCGCGAGGAACGCCTCCTTAGAGCGTGATGAAATGATATGGAATCGCGAAGGCCTCCTCACCCTTCCCTCTCCTCCCAAATAGGAGGAGAGGGTTGCGTAGGGTTAGCGAAGCAAGGCTGAGCTTACCCGAAGCTGGGTGAGGGGGGACGGTGGATCAACTTAATCGGGTCACGCCCTAGCCCTGCAATGCCTTCCACATCTCTTTGTCGCGCTTGGCGGTCCAGATACGGGGATCGGCGATCCCGCTCGCCTCGTCATAGGCGCGGCTCACATTGAACGGGATGCAGTGCTCGAAAATCACCAAATTTCCGTATTTGGGCTGAAGGGCGCGATAAGTCCTGTCGAACACGGACTTGAGCGGCTCGCGCGCACGAGCACCACCTTGCACCGTACCCAACAGGGTGCGGACGAAACCTTGCGTGCCGTCGATCGCGGCATTCACCGCGGCCGGCGTCCTGAGGGCCGGGCCGCGGCCCGGCACCAGCTTCCTCGCTCCGAGTGCGCGTACTTTCTCGAGGGTCTCGGGCCACTCGGTCAAATAGGCATCGCCGCAATAGGGGGCCGCACCTTGCTCGACCAGATCGCCCGAGAACAGCACCTTCTCCTTGGGCAACCAGACGACGGTGTCGCCTTTGGAATGCCCCTTCCCGAGATGCGCGATCCTGATCTCACGCTCGCCGAGCCACAGCGTCATGCTTCCATCGAACGCGATGGTCGGCCAGGTGAGGCCCGGCACCGTCTCGATCTTCTTGAAAAGTCGAGGGAAGCGCTCGGCTTCCGATTTGAAGTCCTGCGCCCCGCGTTCCCCGATGAGCTCGTAGGTGCCGCGGCTCGCGATGATCTCCCCCGCGCCATAGGCGGAAGCGCCCAACACGCGCACCGCATGATAGTGGGTGAGCACGAGGTAGCGGATCGGCTTCTTCGTGACACCGCGGATGCAACGTATGAGCCGCTTTGCCTGAAATGGCGTCGCTAGCGCATCGATCACCATGACGCCGTCGTCGCCGACGATGACGCCCGCATTCGGATCGCCTTCGGCGGTATAAGCGAAGACGCCGTCGGCGAGCTTGTCGAAGCGAGCCGTCTTATCCTTGAGGTCTCCTTGCGAGGCAAAAGCCTTGGCCATCCTCGAACCCTCCCTCGAATGACCCGTCTGCATGCAGACTATACCCGTTCCGCTCAGAAGCCGAGAAAGGCGGCTTTGATCTGCTCGTCGGCCAGCAACGCCCCGCCCGTGCCCGAGAGTACGACCTCGCCCGCTACCACGACGTAGCTGCGATCGGCGATTGCGAGCATTTGCTGTTGCCCGCCGGAGAGCGTGCCGCCGCGCGGATAGCACCGGCGGACCGCGGGCAGAGGCCGTGTCGAATAAGCTTGCATCCGTGCTGCAGGCCATGCCACAGGAAAATCGGCTTGCCGTGCGAGCGCGCGTGGAGTTCGGATGGCGAAGGGAAACAGTATCGAGGGACTTGCCGCCGATCTTTTGGCGCATACGACGCTGCGCGCGAAGTCCCTCATCGTCACGGTCTTTGGC
>DATDHA010000318.1:0-5798 GCA_036521815.1 Alphaproteobacteria bacterium
CACCCCGTCGTGCGGATCGTAAAGTTCGAGCGAATGGAGGAGCGGAGACTCCTGCGCGAGCTTGACGACGAATTGCCAGATTTCCGGCGAGCGTTGGATCTCGTCCCAGCTCTTCCCTTGGACCCTGTCGTCAATTCGCTCGAAATCGCCGTCGATATCCGCAAACGCCCGCTCGACATGCTGATCGACGAGGAGTGCGAGCGAATTCGCGTCGTGCTCGGCCTGGGTCAATCGCTCGCTTCGGCCGCGCAGCCTTTCCGCGGCTCCGGTCGCCAACAGAACAAGCAAGAGAATGCCGAGCAGGGACAAGATGGGAACCGACCATCTCCCCCTTCGGCGGTCGTCAATGAACGTGCGGCCCATTGCTCCAAATCCAACGGCCCGTGAGGCCGCCACCTCGGCAACGCGCAACTCAGCCGATCTCGTTCGGCGAGCGCCGCGCGAAGCCTGAGTTAGGGTGCGTGCGATCCTACATTTGCGCCGAATGCGTTAACGATTGGTTAACGGACGTGAGGTTTCGATTACCGAAAGTCCCGAGCGGCCAAGAAACCTGGAAGTGCCCTAGATCTTGCCCTTTATCATTTGAATTATGGCCGAGAAATCAAGCGCTTCACGTCCCTTGCCGGCGAAAAGGGCAAAGAGGGCGGCAGCCCCTGCCCCGAGCGGGGTCGGCGCACCGGCCGATGCCGCGGCTTGTTGGGCGAGGCGCAAATCCTTGAGCATCATCGCAGCCGTGAATCCGGGTTGGTAATCCCGGTTTGACGGTGCTGATGGCACGAGGCCGGGTTCCGGACAATAGTTCGTGAGCGACCAGCATTGGCCCGAGGCTTTGGAGCTGATTTCGAATAGCTTTGCCGCCGAAAGTCCGAGCTTCTCGGCCAGTGCAAAACCTTCGGCGACCGATATCATCTGGATACCCAGCATCATGTTGTTGCAGATTTTGGCCGCCTGGCCGTTGCCGGGAGGCCCGGCATGCACGATCACCTTGCCCATCGTCTTCAAAATCGGCTCGGCGCGCGCGAAGGCTTGATCGCTTCCCCCCACCATGAAAGTGAGGGTTCCCGCCGCGGCCCCGGCGACACCGCCCGACACGGGTGCATCGACCATGTCGAGCGCGCGCCCTTTCGCCGCGGCCGAAACGATGCGTGCGCTGTCCACGTCAATCGTCGAGCAATCGATCAAGAGGGTGGGGGCCGACGCGCTGGCAATGACCCCCTTCTCGTCCAGATAAACCGCGCGCACATGCTGGCCTGCGGGAAGCATCGTGATCACGGCATCGACGTTCCTGGCCGCCTCGCCCGGGTCTGTCGCGAGTTCGGCACCCGCTTCCTTCGCACTCGCAAGCAGCGTTGGCGCCAGATCGTAGGCTTTGACCCCATGGCCCGCTTTCAAAAGATTGCGCATCATGGGTCCGCCCATATTGCCAAGGCCAATAAAGCCGATGCTGCTCATGTTGCCGGTTCCCTCTCCTGTGCCTGGCCCGAGGACGATGCAGCACTCAATCGAAACGCAGATCGTCCGGGCGCGACGCCAAAGCCCGCTCGATCGCCGATGGCGTGACATCTGCGAGCGTGGGCGGATCCCATTTCGGCGCGTTGTCCTTGTCGATGATGACGGCGCGCACGCCTTCGAAGAAATCGTGGCCCTCCATGCAGAACTGGCAGATGCGGTATTCCATCGTCATCGCGGCCTCGAAATCGAGCTGCCGTCCCTCGCGCAATTCGCGGAACGTGAGCTTGAGCGACGTCGGCGATTTCGTCGAAAGCGTCTTGAGCGTCCCGGTTGCCCACGGGGTTGCCTCGGCTTCGAGAGCGGCGACGATCGCCTCGACCGAATCCTTGGCAAAGCATCGATCGATCGCGTCGCGATGCTCGGCGAGCGGTGCTGGGTCCGGGGCCTTAGCGAACCGCTCGATCATGCGATCGACCATCGATTTTCCAGCCGAAAGATCGGCTCTCTCAAGCGCATCGAGCAAGTGCGGGAGATCGGCGCTCGGCACATAATGGGTCGCGATGCCGGCATAGATCAAGTCCGGCACCTTGAGACGGACCCCCGTGAGGCCCAGATACATCCCGAGCTCGCCGGGCAAGCGGGGCAGGAAATGGCTGCCTCCCACGTCCGGGAAGAGGCCGATGCCGGTCTCCGGCATGGCGAACAATGTTCGCTCCGTCGCGACACGGTGCGATCCGTGCACGGACAGGCCCACCCCGCCGCCCATGACGATGCCGTCGATGAGCGCCACATAGGGTTTCTTGTAGCGGAAGACGCGCCGATTCTGGCTGTATTCCTGGATATAGAAATCGGCGCGATAGGCACGGTCCCCGTTGGCGCGCGAGTTGGTGAGTGCCCGGAGATCGCCGCCTGCGCAAAACGCCCGCCCACCGGCACCTTGGATGACGACCGCCTGGATTTTCGGGTCGGTCTCCCACTCGTCGAGCCGCGGGTCGAGCGCTCTCATCATGTCGAGTGTCAGCGAATTGAGTGCCGCGGGTCGATTGAGCGTGATGAGTCCCAGGCAGTCGCGCCGCTCGAACAAGACATCGTCGGTTTCCTCGATCGCCGTCATCTCACACACGCCGTCATTGGCCGAGCAGCCGCCGCGCGATGATCACGCGCATGATCTCGTTCGTTCCCTCAAGAATTTGGTGCACGCGCACGTCGCGCAAGTAGCGTTCGATCGGATAGTCCTTGAGATAGCCGTAGCCGCCGTGAAGTTGGAGTGCATCGTTGCACACCGTGAAGGCAACATCGGTGGCAAAGCACTTCGCCATCGCGCAATGAAGCGTTGCTTCGGGGTGATGCGCATCGAGCAGGCACGCCGCGCGCCGCACCATCAAGCGCGCGGCCTCGAGCTCAGTCGCCATATCGGCGTAACGGAATTGGAGTGCTTGGAATTCGGCGAGCTTGCGGCCGAACTGCTCGCGGACAGAGAGATGCTCCCGTGCGGCGTCAAGGCAAGCCCGCGCGCCGCCGATCGAGCAGGCGGCGATGTTCAGTCGCCCGCCATCGAGGCCCAGCATCGCGATCTTGAAGCCCTCGCCCTCCCCGCCTATGCGATTCTCGGCTGGCACCTTGCAATCCGCGAACGTCACCATCGCGGTCGGCTGAGAATTCCAACCGAGCTTTCTTTCCTGCTTGCCGAAGGAGAGCCCCGGCGTGCCCGCCTCGACCGCGAAGGCCGAGATTCCGCTCGCACCCGGACCGCCGGTGCGCGCCATGACGACATAAACGTTGCTGCGCCCGCCGCCCGAAATGAACGCCTTGCTGCCGTCGAGGACATACTGGCTGCCCTTGCGCTCGGCACGTGTGCTGAGCGACGCGGCGTCAGAACCCGATCCCGGCTCGGTCAGGCAGTAGCTCGCGAAATGCTCCATGGTCATGAGCTTCGGAAGCCATTTCCTGCGCTGGGCGTCGGCGCCGAAGCGGTCGATCATCCAGCACGCCATATTGTGGATCGAGATATAGGCTGATGTCGACGTGCAGCCGGCGGCCAGTTCCTCAAAGATGATCGCGGCGTCCTGCCGACTGAGGTTTGCCCCGCCCACGTCCTCGCGCACGTAGATTCCGCCGAATCCGAGTGCCGCCGCCTTCCTCAGGGTTTGCTCCGGGAAGATCTTTTCCTCGTCCCAGCGCGCGGCGTGAGGGGAAAGCTCGTCGCGTGCGAATTGCCGCGCCACGTCCTGGAAGGCCCGTTGCTCCTCGCTCGGCTCAAAATCCATTGCGGATCCCCGCTGGCGTCGGTCGGCGCCGATCATAACCGGGAGCGATGGCCTGTCAATGAAGCCGGCTGCGACATTCGGCCCCCTGGCAGAACGCCTTGTTCTATGCGATTCTCCGCCTATGAACGATCAGACGAAACCCCCAAAGACCGATCGGCCCGTCGTCGGCCGCGCCCATCTGTCGGAAGCGCCCACACCCGCGCAGGGTGCTTTCCCGCGCGTACGCATGCGCCGCAATCGCATCGATCCTTGGACGCGCCGGCTCGTCGCCGAGACCAGGCTCACCGCCGACGATCTCATCTGGCCGATCTTTATCCGCGAAGGCACAGGCGTGCGGGAGCCCGTATCGGCCATGCCGGGGGTAAACCGACTTTCGGTCGACGTCGCCGCCGAAGCGGCCGCCGAGGCGGTTGAACTCGGGATTCCGTGCGTGGCCCTCTTTCCCTATACGGACCCCAAGCTGAAGGACGAGCGGGGGAGCGAAGCCCTCAATCCGGACAATCTCGTTTGCCGAGCGGTCCGCGCCGTCAAAAAGGCCAATCCCAATATCGGCGTCCTCTGCGACGTCGCCCTTGACCCGTACACGAGTCACGGCCACGACGGGCTGCTCAAGGATGGCTATGTGACGAACGACGAAAGTGTCGAGGTGCTGTGCCGCCAGGCGCTGATCCAAGCGAAGGCCGGCTGCGACATCATCGCCCCGTCCGACATGATGGACGGGCGGGTGGGTGCGATCCGCTCGGCACTCGACGGTGCGGGCTTTGAGCATGTGCGGATCATGTCCTATGCCGCAAAATACGCATCCGCCTTCTACGAACCATTTCGCGATGCGATCGGCTCCATCAATGCGCTCAAGGGCGACAAACGCACCTATCAAATGGACCCGGCCAATTCCGACGAGGCGCTGCGCGAAGTCGCCCTCGACCTCGCCGAGGGTGCCGACATGGTGATGGTGAAGCCCGGCATGCCCTATCTCGACATCGTCCGGCGCGTGAAAGATGAATTCAAGGTTCCGACCTTCGTCTATCAGGTGTCGGGCGAGTACGCGATGCTCAAGGCGGCGGTCGGGAACGGCTGGCTCGATAACGACCGGGTCATCCTCGAGGCCCTGTTGGGCTTTAAGCGGGCAGGTGCGGACGGCATCCTGACCTATTTGGCCGTCGAGGCGGCAAAGCTCCTCAAGAAGGGCTGAGCGCCCGAGCGACAGCGCCCACTCGCAAATCCCAAACGCCGCGACGAGCCGGCTTCAAGCTTGCGCGAGCAAGAAGCCGCGCACGATTTCGATCTGCTCCGGCGCCATGAGGGCCGGCGCATGGCCGCAGCCCTGAATTTCGACCACCTTCGCCTTTGGGCCGCGCTGCGTCATCTCCGCGGCTGTATCGGGGCGAAGCAGGTCGGACTCCGCCCCGCGCAGGACGAGGACCGGGCAGCGGATCCGATCCCAGAACGGCCAAAGGTCCACGTCGTTGATCTCGCCCTGGAGAGGTGCCGCGATCGCCGGGTCGTAGCGAAGTCGCCAAGTCCCGCTCGCTTCGCGCCTCACGCCGTGGATTGCGAGGTGCAGCCATTCGGCGTCGCTCAATCTGCCGAAGGGGGCCGCGACCTCCCTAGTATAGGCGACCGCCGCTTCGAGGTTTTCGAAGCGTGGGTCCTTGCCGACATATTTGGCAAGGCGCTCGACGCCCGCCTTGGGCACGAGCGGGCCGATATCGTTCAGCACGAGCCCCCGGATCGGCGAATTCGGGTGTGCGGCCATGAAGATCCCGATGAGCCCGCCCATCGAAGTGCCGACCCAATCGACGATCTCGGCCCCGAGCCGGCCGATAAGCACATTCATATCCGCGCAATATTGCGGATAGCCATAGCCCGATTTGTCCTCGAGCCAATCGCTCTGCCCGCGCCCGACGACGTCGGGGCACGCGACGTGGTGGCTGTCCGCCAAGGCTTTCGCGAGCATGTCGAAATCGCGGCCTTGGCGCGTGAGGCCATGCACGCAAAGAAGTTTCCGCGGATTTGCCGAAGCACCCCATTCGACATAGGCGAGCCTGTGAAACCCCTTCGCACCGAGGCCCAGAACAC
>DATDHA010000319.1:0-2068 GCA_036521815.1 Alphaproteobacteria bacterium
TCTCGAACATCTCCTTCGGCCTCAATCCCGCAGCGCGCCAGGTCTTGAACTCGGTCTTTCTCGACCACGCCTTCAAGCGCGGGCTCACCGCTGCGATCGTGCATTTCAGCAAGATTTTGCCGCTCCACAAAATCGGCGAAAAGGAGCTTGAGGCGGCAGAGAATCTAATTTTCGACCGCAATGCTGACGCGTTGCAAAACTTCATGGCGCTCTTCACCGATCGCCTCGAAGAGCAAAAGGCCAAGAAGACGCGCCCCGAGAAGGTCGAGGAGCGCCTGGCGCAACGCATCGTCGACGGTGAGCGGCAGGGCCTCGAGGATGACTTGACGCTTGCCATGAAATCCTATCCCGCCCTCGACATCATCAACCGCTTCCTGCTCGACGGAATGAAAGTGGTGGGGGAACTTTTCGGCTCCGGCAAGATGCAGCTTCCATTCGTGCTCCGCTCGGCCGAGACGATGAAAGCGGCCGTCGCTTATCTCGAGCCGCACATGGAGCGCGTAGAAGGTCAGGAGAGGGGCACCATCGTGCTCGCGACGGTCAAGGGCGACGTGCACGACATCGGCAAGAACCTCGTCGACATCATCCTCACCAACAACGGCTATAAGGTCGTCAATCTCGGCATCAAGCAGCCGCTCCATAACATTCTCGAGGCGGCCAAGGAACATCGCGCGCAGGCGGTGGGCATGTCGGGTCTCCTTGTCAAGTCGACCGTGGTGATGCGCGAGAATCTTGTGGAGATGACCAGGCTCGGCGTCGATATCCCCGTGCTTTTGGGAGGTGCCGCACTCACCCGCCAATATGTCGAGGAGGATTGCGTGCGCGCCTATGCGAGCGGGCGGGTCGCTTACGCGCGCGACGCTTTCGATGGCCTGCACCTCATGGACAAGGTCGTGACCGGCAAGTTCGCGGCCTTCGCGGGTGAGCTTGCGGCGAAGCGTCAGGCCAACCTTTCGGGCAAGCCCGCGCGCGTGCGTGGCGTTTCGAAGGAGGCGGCACGCCCACCCCTACGGCCGGTCGATTTCGAGGAGATCCGGCTTCATCGGGCGGAGCTTGCAAGGGGTGTCGAGGTGCCGGTCCCGCCGTTCTGGGGTCCGCGCGTGGTCGCGCGCGTGCCGGTCAAGTCGCTGGTGCCATATCTCAACGAGCGGATGCTATTCCAGTTCCACTGGGGCTTCCGCAAGGAAGGCCGCCGGCTCGACCAGTACATGGAATGGGCGCGCAAGGAGCTTCGTCCGGTCCTGAAACGCATGCTGGACATCTGCATCCAGCAGGACATCCTGAAGCCCCAGGCGGCATACGGATTCTGGCCGTGCGCGGTTAGCGGCAACGACGTGATCCTGTTCGATCCCGACGATCGCGTGAAGGAGGTGGCGCGATTTCCCTTCCCCCGCCAAGCGCGTGAAGGTGGCCTCTGCATCGCCGATTTCTTTCGCGACGTGGGCGACAACGAGCGCGACGTGATCGGCCTCCAAGTCGTCACCGTCGGCCAGCGCGCTTCGGACGTGGCGCGGGAATGGTTCGCCGAAAATCGCTATCAGGACTATCTCTACCTCCACGGCTTCGGCGTGGAGATGGCGGAGGCACTCGCGGAGTATATCCACAAGCGGGTGCGCGGCGAGCTCGGCTTCGCAGGGGACGACGCGCGCGAGCTCGGCAAATTGCTCCAGCAGGGTTATCGCGGTTCCCGCTATTCCTTCGGCTATCCTGCCTGCCCGCGGCTCGAGGATCAGACGCAGCTCTTGGGCCTCTTGGGTGCGGAGCAGATCGGCATTACCTTGAGCGACGAATTCCAGCTCGAACCCGAGCAATCCACCTCCGCAATCGTCGTCCATCACCCGCAGGCGAAATATTTCGGGGTGTGATGCCGGGCGTCCCGGTCTCGCCCTCATCGACTTCTCAGATCCAGCAGGTCGAATCGGTGCACGTCAACTTGATCTGGAGCCCGGTCGCGTCGGTGAACCTCGGAATCGAATTCATGTGGGGTACTGTCGAATACCGCAACTTGGCTAACGGTGCCGGTATCAACGGCGGCAGCAGGGGCGACGGGAGCCAACTGCAGTTCAGC
>DATDHA010000320.1:0-2095 GCA_036521815.1 Alphaproteobacteria bacterium
AGGTGGGGCGCGGCGTCTCCTTCGATTTGCCGGAGCAGGTGGCCATGGCGTCGGGGCGTCCAGCTCTCGTCATTCCCTATGCGTGGGACCCGAGGGATTTCGGCGAACAGGTGCTGGTGGCATGGAACGCGAGCCCGCAAGCGGCACGTGCGGTGAACGATGCCCTGCCCTTCCTCGTCGAGGCGAAGCGCGTGGTGGTCCTCACGATCAATCATAAGTCCGCCGCGGAAGTGCCATCGACCGGCATCGTGCGCCATCTGAAACGGCACGGGGTTGCGGCCGAATCGCACCCGGTCGTTGCCGACGATATCAAGACGAGCGACATGGTCCTTTCGCGCGCGGCGGACGAGGGGGCGAGCCTGATCGTGATGGGGGTCTACGGCCATTCGCGATTGCGCGAACTTGTCCTCGGCGGGGTTTCGCGCGAGATGTTCCAGCGCATGACCGTGCCGATCTTCGTCTCGCACTGAGGCTTTTGCCGCCATCGCCTGCAGTGCCGAAGTCGGCACTCGTGTTTTGCCGGCAACACTCAGACGAGAAGCGCATCCTCGAACGGCGTCTTGGAAAGCGGGACAGCACCATTCGCCGTGATGAGCACCTGCTGCTCGAGCTTGACGCCCTCCTTGGCGCCGACCTCGCCAATGAAGCTCTCGACCGAGACGACCATGTTTTCACGGAATTCGCAGTCATAACCCCAATCGGCGAAGTCGCGCGCATAGGCGACGCTTGGATACTCGTCGACCAGGCCGCAGCCATGAACCATCATCATGTAGCGATTGCTCGAAAATTCCTCCGGCACGCGCCAGCACTTCTCCGCGAATTCGCGGAAGCCGAGGCCGGGCTTAAGCAGCGACATATTGTGGATCACCTGCTCCTGGGCGAGGCCATAGAGGCGGCGTTGATCGTTGGTGGGCCTCTTCCCGGGACATACCCAACTTCGCGAGATGTCCGCGAGATAGCCAAGCGGTCCGACCATGTCGGTGTCGAAGGCGACGATGTCGCCGGGCTCGATGACCTTGTTGCCGCATTCCTGAAACCAAGGATTGGTCCGCGCACCCGACGCCAGGAGCCGGCATTCGATCCATTCGCCGTCATGGGCGATGTTCACCTCGTTCATCACCGCCCATAATTGATTTTCGGTGATACCGGGCCGGAGTGCTTCGCGCATGCGAGCGATCGATGCATCGCATACCTCCATCGCGAGCCGGATCGCGGCGATCTCCTCGGGCGACTTGATCGCGCGCGCGAGTTCGATCGCCTCCTGCGCGTCGAACAGCTCGATATGCCGTGCCGCAAGCTTGAAGGCCCCCATCGGCTCGCAACGGTCGAGTGCGAGGCGGCGGTTCTTGCCGCCATGTTGCTCGACGAGTCCCGCGATCTCCTCGGCCCAGAGCCCCGCCTTCTCCTCGCAACGCGGTCCCGCGAGGAAGTAAAACCACGGAACCGTCGGGCGCAATTCGGCGATCGTCTCGATCCCGTCGTTCACGTGCATCGAACTCGTGAACTCGAAGAGCACCACCGGCCCCTCGGTCGGCACGAATGCCCAACGCCCCGGCGAGTGCATGGTCCAAACCTGCATATTGCGGCTACCTGTCGCGTAGCGGATGTTGATGGGATCGGTGAGCAGGCATCCCATGTAGTCGCGCGCGCGAAGCTCGGCCCTGAGGCGCTCCAGGCGATAGGCGCGAAGCTTCTTCTGGTCGATACGCGAGAGCCGATCTGCCACGTCGAAGGCAAGTGGTGCTACGATCGGATTTTCTGTGCCTGCCCCCTTCATCATGCCCCCCTTGAACGATCGGCACCTGCGTCCCCGTCGCCGCGCTCCGCTCGATTGCAATCCGGCTCGTGCCGTGCCACGACCAGCATGAGAACAACGATTGCGGCGGCTTGCAAAAACGATCGGCCTCGGCCTCGCCGTCAACGCCGGTCCTATGGTGCCCGCCGGGGGACTCGAACCCCCACCTCGGTTGCCCAAGAACGGATTTTAAGTCCGTTGCGTCTACCGGTTCCGCCAGGCGGGCCGCAGGTGCGACCCTAGTTCGATGGCCGCACGCAAGCAAGGGCCGCTGGGGGCCGGGTAGCGGTTGCGACCTGC
>DATDHA010000321.1:0-3216 GCA_036521815.1 Alphaproteobacteria bacterium
GTTGTCGTGCAGGCGGCGGAGCGTGCAAACTCGTTCGCCACGGCCGATCTCATCAAGGTGATGCATGGCGGCACGTTCGATACCGCTGTCGGCACGCTCACATTCGATGACAAGGGCGATGTGACGGATCCAAATCTCGTGATTTACATTTGGCGCGACGGCGAGACCAAGCGGGCACCGTAGATTTCACCTCTCGCCCAGTATTCCCTGAGGACGGAACACGAGCAGCAGGATGAGAAGCGAAAAGACGGCGATCTCCCGATAAGCGCTTTGGAGATATCCGGCCCAAAAGGTCTCGACGAAGGCGACGACGAACCCGCCGAGGAGGGCGCCCGCGAAGTTGCCCATGCCGCCCACGATGGCGGCCGTCAGCGCCTTGAAGCCCATGAGGAAGCCCATCGAAAAATTGACTCCGCCATAGTAGCTCGCAACCATCAGTCCGCCTGCCGCGGCGAGGGCACCGCCGAGTGCAAAGGTTGCCGCGACGGTGCGGTCGATATCGATGCCGACCAGGGCCGCCATTTTCCTGTCCTGGGAGCTGGCGCGCTGGGCGCGCCCGTAAGGTGTCTTCGCCAGCAAATACCAGGTGCCGAGGGATAGCACGACCATGATCGCCAGGATCATGGCTTGCTTCGGGTTGACGTACAGGCTGAAGCCGTCGGATTCGGCGAGGGCGAAGCCGCTCAGTTGCGCTTCCGGAAGCCAGATGTTGCCAGCCCCCTCGGTCACGAACACGTAGTTCTGGAGCACGATCGAGAGCCCGATCGCGGCGATGAGCGGCATAAGCGGATTGGCCTTGCGGAGCGGGCGGAACACCGTTCGGTCCATGAGCCAGCCGTACCCCGCATTGAAGGCCATTGCGATCGGCAGCGCCAGGACCACGCTGAATGTGGGCGAATCGATGCCCAGCACGATGAACAAGGCGACACCGACGACGGCGATGAAGGCGCCCAGCATGTAAAGCTCGCCGAAGGCGAAATTGATGGCACCGATGATGCTGTAGACGAGCGTGTAGCCGATCGCGATGAGTGCCACGATGCAGCCGAGCGTCGCGCCATTGACGAGTTGCTGGACGAAATAGAGCACGTCCGAGCCGACGCGGGATCGCAGCGGTCCTTCCCTTTGCCCAGCACCAGCGCTTTCTCCCTGCGCGTGGCTCTTTGCCAGCACGATCTCGAGGATCGCCATGCGAAGATCCGTCAATCGCCCTTCCGCGTCGGTCGTGACGGCGATGAGATGGAGGCGCTCGTCGCTGAAAGCACCGCCCGCGAATTCACAATGCACTTCGTGCGGCGCGCGCGCGCCCGTGCTCTTTCGCACGATGACGCGGCTGACGATGCCGTGGGGTACCGCCCGGTCGACGTCGTTCTCGATCTGCTCTATCGCCCCTTCCGACAACACCACGCCCGCCACCCGGTTGCAGACTTCCGCCTGGGACGCGTCGACCTTGCTGCACCCCGCCACAGCGACGAGTGCCGCCAAGACGAGCGGAATTTTCGCGGATTTGAGCCCAAGGATCATGAGGACTGACGAATTCGCAGCGGAAGCCCCGCACTTTCGGTTCGAGACGAACTATCTCAAAGCCGAATTATAGGCAAGCCGATTGCGGCTGTCGCGGTCCGGAATGCCGACCATGATGCCCGCATGGGAAGGGTGTCAGCACGCTAAGGATGCCGGCACGCGAAGGTGGGTCAGACGCCTTGTTCGGGCGCCTGGTAGATTTCCTTTGGCGGCTCCTCGCCGGGCTTCTCTGGCAGCTTCGGTTGGGGGAGGGCGTAGAATTTCGGCTCCCCCTGGTCCCAGCTACGCTCGAACGGCATGCCCATCGCAACGCCGCCACCATGCTGCTTGGCATTCTGCTCGATCGCATCCTGGAGCGCCTTGGCGGTCTTCTCGTCCCAGGGCAGCTTGTAATAGCGTGGCTCCGTGACTTCGGGCATCTGGAGCCAGAGGAAGATGCCCTGCCCTTCCCTGAGATAGGAGCCGAGGACGTTCGCATCCTTCAGGTCGGTGCGGAAGACCTCGAGTGCCGTCGCCTTGGGCCGGCCGAGCATGTCCGAATAGCCGAAGAACAGCACGCCGAGGATGAGTGCGAAGAAGCCGCTCACGAGGGCACGGCGCAATTTGCTTCCCGCCGGCATCGCGACGTAGGCAAAGGCACCCAGGAGGAAGGCAAGCGAGACGAAGGCGACGACGAAGGTGCTCATTTGTCGTCTCCCTTGGCACTGCGCAGGTCCTTGTGGATGCGATTCATGCTGCCGGGCACGAACACACCCTTGTCGTCGAGCCTGAAGCGGAACACGGTTGTTTCCTGTCCCTCGAAGGCGAGCGGAATGTCCGATTGCAGGACTTGCTGCACGCCACCCTTTTCGTTCTGGAGCGAGACCTTAATGTGGGCGGGAACCGGGAACTTGTGGTCGCGGCTGCGATAAAGCATCGTGTTGACGACGTATTCGCCCGGCCAGTGGCCGCGCCCATAGGCGACCTCGTAATTCATCGAGTTGGGATCGCCGCCCTTGCCGAGATCGTCGCGCAGCAAGTTGAAGATGATGCCCGATTTATTGGAGTAGCCGACCGGGACGTCGCCCGGCCCCTGGACCCAGAGATCGACGTCGGCATCGATGTCCTTGTCCCAGGTCAGCTCGACGATCACGTTGCCGGGCGGGGTCTGGCCCTTGGCTTCCTCATCCTTCTTCGCCACGTGAGCAAGTGCCACCGCACCGATCACGAGATAGGCGAAGACGAGGAGGAACAACATGTCGCGGAAGGAAACATTCATCCCCCGCCACATGGCTCAAACCTCCTGCCGCGCCAGAAGGTGGGCGTTCGTACCTAACCAGAGATAGCCGATGCAGGCGAGCAGGTTCGTGTAGAGTGCCGTGGCCGAGCCGACATAGATCGAGGTCACGATCGCCTTGAAACTCTCGAAGCTCTCGGCCTTGTCGACGGTGAGGTCGGAAACCGTGATGATCAGGCCGAGCACGGTGCCGACCATGCCGAGATAGACGAGCGCGTTGCCCGCCCAGCGCACCGTCTGCCAATCCTTGCGCGCGACCGCCACGAGGCCGGCGGCGAAGAGCAGCGTGATCAGGTAGCACATGCCCGACTCGTCAGCCTTGTACGGCCTGTAGAGCAGGCCCTCCGCCCAAGCAGCCGCCACGAGCGCCAATCCGATCAGATTGATCACCACGAAGCGGGCGACAAAGGGGAAGTTCT
>DATDHA010000322.1:0-2429 GCA_036521815.1 Alphaproteobacteria bacterium
GATCCAGAAGGAGATCGAAGACGCACAGCATGAACTCGAGGCAGTGGAGGAACACGCGCTCCTCAAGAAGGAAATCGGCGAGGACGATATCGCCCGCATCGTCTCCAAATGGACCGGCATACCGGTCGCCCGCATGATGGAAGGCGAGATCCAGAAGCTTGTCAACATGCCCGAGCGCCTCAAAGACCGCGTCGTCGGCCAGGACGAAGCCGTCCGCCTGGTTTCAAACGCCATCCTGCGCAACCGCGCCGGCTTGAGCGACCCCAACCGGCCCATCGGCAGCTTCATCTTCCTCGGTCCCACCGGCGTCGGCAAAACCGAGCTCGTGCGCGCCCTGGCGCAATATCTGTTCGATGACGACAAGGCCATGATCCGCGTCGACATGTCGGAATACCAGGAACGCCACTCGGTGGCCCGCATGATCGGTTCGCCTCCCGGCTACGTCGGTTACGATGAGGGCGGCCAGCTCACCGAACAGGTGCGCCGCCGGCCCTACTCCGTGATTCTGTTCGATGAAGTGGAGAAGGCCCACCCCGAGATCTTCAATGCCCTGCTCCAGGTGCTCGACGATGGCCGCATGACCGATGGCCAGGGCCGCACCGTCAGCTTCAAAAACACCGTGATCGTGATGACGTCCAACGTCGGCACCCAGATGGTCGAGAAGAACACCATCGGCTTCTCGGTCCTCGCCAGGAATGGCTCGGGCGACGAAACCCGCCATCGCCTTTTGGAAGAACTACGGCGCCAGTTCCGCCCGGAGTTTCTCAATCGCATCGACGACATCATCGTCTTCAACACCTTGACGCGAGAGAACCTGTCGCAGATCGTCGACATCCAGTTGTCCGCCGTCAGCCGCCTGCTCAAAGAGCGCAAGCTCAACCTCGTCGTCACCCCGGCCGCGAAGGATCTGATCATCGAACAAGGGTACGACCCGCAGTTCGGCGCGCGCCCCATGCGCCGCGCCATTCAGCGCCTCGTCCAGGACCCTCTGGCGCAGAAACTTCTGCGTGGCGATTTCCACGAAGGTGAGACCATAGAAGTGGACGCCAAACCAGGGGCCAGTGAATTGGAATTCAGAAACGCCGGCCAGCCCGCGCTGGTCGAGAGGTGATTTATGAGCTGGAATACCTTGAAGACAACCGTTCTTCTCGCCCTGATGAGCGCCATCCTCGTCATTGGAGGTGGCGCCATCTGGGGCCGCGGGGGCCTGTACATCGGGTTGCTCGTGGCCGTGGTCATGAACTTCGCGAGCTACTTTTTTTCCGACAAGATCGCGCTCATGTCCTACTCCGCGCAGCCCGTCAGTGAAACGCAAAATCCCGAGGTCTACAAGCGGGTCGAGCCCATCGTGCGCAATCTTTGCCAGCGGATGGGGCTGCCCATGCCCAAGCTCTGGATCATTCCCGACGAATCGCCCAACGCATTCGCCACCGGCCGCGATCCCAAGCACGCCTCCGTGGCCTTCACCGTCGGTATCCTGCGGGTCATGGACGATCGCGAGATCGAAGGCGTGGTCGCGCATGAGCTCGGCCACGTGCTGCATCGCGATATTCTGATCAGCTCGGTGGCCGCGACCCTGGCCGCCGCCATCACCCTGCTCGCGCGCTTCGCCTTCTTCTTCGGTGGTTCGAGCCGTGACGACGACCGGCGGGGCGGAGCCCTGGGAGCCATCGCCATGATGATCCTCGCGCCCATCGCCGCCATGCTCATCCAGTTGGCCATTTCGCGCTCGCGCGAATATGAGGCCGACGCCGCATCGGCGAAATACACCGGCACGCCCTACGAGTTGATCTCCGGCCTGGAAAAGCTGGAGGCGTACTCCAAGCAGGCTCCGTTAAACGCCACGCCCTCCACCGCCCACCTGTTCATCATCAAGCCCAGAGTGGGCTTCGGCCTTGGCAGCCTGTTCTCCACGCACCCGCCCACCGCGGACCGCATCCGCCGCTTACAGGCCATGCGATGAACCAGGTCCGCGTCAACCGGAAAGCGACCGGCCGCGTCGCTTCCGGCCATCCGTGGATCTTCTCAAGCGATGTAATCGACCTTGACGGCGCCCAGCCCGGAGCCGCCGTCAAGGTCGCTGATTTTCGCGGCCGCCCCCTCGGCACCGCGCATTACAGCTCCGCCTCGCAAATCGCCCTCCGAATGCTCTCCGATAGGGTGGAAGACGTCGGCCGCGCGTTTTATCTCGAGCGGCTCCGCGCCGCCGAGCGGCACCGCCGCACCGTCGTCCCGCCCGGTACCGAGGCCTACCGCGTGGTTCACGGCGAAGCCGATTTGCTCCCCGCCCTCATAGTCGATCGCTACGGCGATTACCTCGTCGCGCAGACGCTCGACCAGGGGATGGATGCCGCCCGCGCCGAAATCGCCGCTTCTCTTACGGAAATCTTTGAGCCTCGCGGCATCGTCGCCCGCAACGACGTAGCGGT
>DATDHA010000323.1:0-7424 GCA_036521815.1 Alphaproteobacteria bacterium
GAGGATTCCGGGTTCGTTGTAGGCGTGCCCCGCACCCTCGACGATGTGAAATTCCGCCTCCGGCCATTTTTCGTGAAGCTCCCACGCCGTCGTCGCAGGGCAGCACATGTCATAGCGGCCGTGGACGATCACCCCCGGAATGTGCCGGATTTTGGCGACGTCGCGCAGGAGCTGGCCTTCCTCGAGGAATCCCTTGTTGGCGAAATAGTGGTTCTCGATGCGCGCGAAGGCGAGGGCGAAGGCGTCATCGGCGTGATGGCTCGAAAGCGAGGAATCGGGAAGGAGTGTTACCGTCTCGCCCTCCCAGATGCTCCACGCCTTGGCGGCGCGTAGCTGCACGGCGTGGTCGGCGCCGTTTAGCCGGCGACCATACGCTGCGAGCAGGTCGTGACGCTCCTCGGGCGGAATTGGCTCCAAGAAACGTTCCCACTTGTCGGGAAAGATGAGCGAGGCACCCGCCTGATAGAACCAGTGTATTTCCGCCGTCCGGATCGTGAAGATGCCGCGCAGGACGAGCTCGCTCACGCGCTTGGGGTACTTTTGTGCATAGGACAATGCCAGGGTCGAACCCCACGACCCTCCGAATACAAGCCACTGCTCCACGCCCGCCATGGCGCGCAGGCGCTCGATATCCGCGACGAGATGCCAGGTCGAGTTGGCGTCGACCGAGGCGTGCGGCGTGCTTTTGCCGCAACCGCGTTGATCGAAGAGGAGCAGGTCGTAGCGCTCGGGATCGAAGAGCCGGCGGTGGTGCGGCGAGAAGCCGGCACCCGGCCCTCCATGCAGGAAGATGGCCGGCTTGCCCTTCGGGTTGCCGCTCCGCTCCCAATAGACGCGGTGGCCGTCGCCGACCTCGAGCCAGCCTTTGTCATAGGGTTCGATGGCGGGATAGAGGGTGCGCAGATTCTCGATCACGTTCGGCATTGTGTGTCGCTTTCTTGGAATGACGGCCGCGGTCCCGAAGGATGACGTCCGTGACGGGCAAGGGTGGTGGATCGAACGCCAAGGCGCACAAGCATCGGCGGCCACCTCAGACGGTAGCGATGGGTGTCGTCGGCGAACCGACCGCACCCGGCAATCGAAGCGGTGGCGCGGTCAGCAGGAAGCGGCTCCGCTTATGCGCACGGAGCCACTGGGCAAGTTCAGCGAGATACCAGATTTCGCCGAGCGGGATGCCCAGCTTGAAGAGGCAATGCTCGTGGATCGGCAACGCGGCGTGCCGGCCGTTCCCTGGCACCGAAGGAAATGCTTCGACCGCGTAATTGTCGGAAATCAACGCCACGAGATTGCTTTCGGTGATCCACTGAAGGAGCCGTGGATCGCGGCCGTTGAGTGCGGCACAGGAATTCTCGAGTGCGTGCGCACCCGGCCGGCGGTTCATTTCGAGGATCAACTCGTCGAAGCCCGTGTAGAAGAGCGCCATGTCGCCGGGCTCAATCGCGACTTTGTCGGCGCGCATGACGCGCATCAGTTCGTCGTAACCGACGAGCTTGCGTGCGCGGCCGAAATGGGCGTGAAGATCGATGAGAACGCCGCGGCCTTGGATGCCATTCGCCGCATAATTCTCGATGCCGAGCGCCTTCGCCGCAACACCCTCGAAGCGAGCCCAAAGTTCCGCACCCTGCTTGGCGGTCGTCCCCAGCACGTGCTCGCCCGCACGCCAACCGTTGTAATAGACGGGTTCCGGCACGCCGTCGCCGTCGGCATCGAAAAGGCTTCCGGCATGGGCAAAGCTGTCCCATTGGGTCGAGTACTGGGTATGGAGGAGTACTGCGTCGTCGCTCAGCACGTCAGTCAAGTGGGGATCGGTATTTTTGAGGGCGAAGTTGTAGTTCTGTGCCTCCCCGCGCAATGTGGCGAAGAGCCGTGGCGGATGGCGGCGCGGGTTGAGCACGTTCCCACCGGGATAATCGAGGGGGAGCGAGAGGCAGAAGGCGTGGCCCTCGCGCACCTCGGCGGCGGCCTGGCGACGCTTATCGGGCGTCAGCAGGTTGAGCCGGCCGAGCTGGTCGTCCTCGCCGAAATCGCCCCAGTTCGATCCTTCGGGCCGCTGCTTCCAGCGCTTCGCCATTCACTCCTCCCAACCGCCAATTTGCCGCTAGAACAACTTGCCGCCATTGGGCACAGCGCGCGTGGGCGACACCAGCACGACCCCGCCCTCCTCGTCCGGAAAACCGAGGACGAGCACTTCGCTCATCAGCTTGCCGATTTGCTTGACCGGAAAATTGACCACCGCCGCGACCTGCCGGCCGACCAGCTCATCCACCTCGTAATGCTTGGTGATCTGGGCGGAGGTGCGCTTGATCCCGATGACGGGGCCAAAATCGACCTGCAGCTTGAAGGCGGGCTTGCGCGCCTCGGGATAGGGCTCGGCCTCGACGATGGTGCCGACGCGGATGTCCACCCGCTCGAAATCCCCATACGCGATGTGCTCCATAGCCTCGCCTCGTCCTCGTGGCGGCGCACGCTAACATTGCGGCCGGCTCGCTTCAATCCCGGCTGGCTGCAATCCCGGCTCGCTTCAATCCCGGTTGGTTTTAATCCAAAAACGGATGCCGCATCGTTGTACGGCCTCGCGACAGCACGAGGGATCGAGTGCTGGGCGGTTCTGACCCGTGCTGGCCCTGACCTTCGATCCTTGTGCGAGGTGAAGAAGCGAAGACGCTTTCAGCAACAAGAGCCGCTTGTCGCCAAGCGGCTCTCGCCAAAACAGCCCCGAGATGCCGTGGGGTACGGTGATTTTTTCACTCGAAACGCCGCCGGGCTCTACACCCGGCGCAATCCTCGGCGGCTTTAGGCGGCCTTGCCCTTCTTCTTTGCGGAGAGGGCCTTGACCTCGTCAAGCATTTCGGAGACGCGCTTATTGATGACTTCGAGCGAGTCGCTATTCGCCTTGGCGATCAGCTCGCCGATTTCCTTCATGTGGGCAAGCGTGTTCTCGAAGGTGTGCTTCGCGAGCTCCGCCTGCTTCGACGCGGCCTCTTCCGGTGTGGTTGGAGCGCCGTAGGAGCGCAGGAGGATTGCGTACTCCTCCATCGACTCGCGCAGGATTTCAGTCTGGCGCTTCACGACGGCCTGCAAGCCTTCAACGGCAGCCTGGCTCGCCTCAGTCAGCGCTTCGACGTTCTTGCGGTATGAATCCGCGACCTGCTCCACATTCAGTCCGGGAACCTTGAGCTCGGCCATGAATTTGGTGAAATCGACTTCACCGAACGGGTGATATGCCTTGTTCATCGGAATTCTCCTTGGGTTTGGGTTATGCTGCAATGCAGCATTAGGGCTATATTATCCTTTCCCCCGCTCGGGTCAAGAAGATTTTGTGCACTGCACAATAACCGGGGCTTTGCCCCGGTACGCACGCCTCGGAGTGCCCGTGTGCCTCAAGATATCCCAGCGCATACAGGCCCGCCTCATGCAAGGGCGATGAACCCACCCTCCTCGATGCGCGCGAGGGCATCTTGCGCCAGAACCGACTGCGCCTCCCACGCGAGCTGAAGTACCGGGATTCGCCCGTAGCCCATCTCGATGCCGACCACGACACCGAGTGCGAGGATCGCGTCCGTCTCGCCGAGCACGAGGGCGGCTGGCGCCTTCCCGGCGCGCAGGAGTTCGAGCATCACCGCACTCGCGGAACTCGAACCGATCATGCCGGGAAGGCAAAAGATCCGGCCCTCGATCGAGACCCCGCGATCGGGGTGACGCGCATCGATCACCCGCGCCGTCACCGGATCGACCCCGCCCCAGAAACTGATGGGTGCGCGGAGCTTGAGGATGCGACCCTCGGCGCGGCCGTCGACAAGAACATTGCCGGCCCTGAGCATCCCGGGTGCGGCCGACGATAAGGTCATTGCCAAAGCCGTTCGTCGCGCGCGACACGGCCCGTGAGGGCCGAGGCTACGCAATCCCCGAGGCTGCCGTAAACCACCTCCCAGCCCGTATTGCCGGGCGCGTAGTGGGCGAATTTGCCGGAATTGGTCATGAGCACGCCACCGCCCCCCGGCAGGATAGGCGTGACCACCACGCAAGTATCGGCGACGATGGCGACCCCAGCCTCTTCGAGTGGTTTCAGGCGCCTCTCCCGCTTGAGCATCTCGACCACGTCGCGGCGCGTGCAGACATAGAACGGTACTGCAAACCTGCGTCCCGCCAGCAGGCGCTCGAGCTCCGCCACCTCCTTTTCGGAGAAGTGCGGGCTGCCAACGGCCACGGCATCGATCCGCTCGGCTGCGACGGTCGAGAGGCGATCGCGACTGCACCTTGCCATTTCGGGCGTCACATTGACGATCCTGGCCGGGGCCTGGCCGGCGAGGGCGGCCTCGAGCGTCGGCGCCTCCGGCGTAGTGCCGGCGACGTGGAAAAGCCCGACTGCACCTGTCGAGGCGGCGGCGGCACCGAGCGCTTTGAGGCGGTCTTCCGACACACCCTTGGGCAAGCCGTCGACCACGGCGACCGCACTTCCGGCCTCGCGACCGAGGATGGCGCCCAGCACGGGATAGAAGGCGTCCGTGTCCTTGAGGGCAGGCGAAATTGCCGAGGTGTCAAGAACGATGCCCGCCCGCCGGTTCTCCGTGAGATGGAGGCCGGTATAAGGTGCGCGCCCAGAGATCGCGGCACAGATATCGAGGAAGTCGCCATAGCGGTTCGTGCGCGCCCCAAGTACCGAATTGCAAAAGGCGACCGCGTTGCTCTCTGCCCAGGCGACGTGCTCGCCGAGCCCCGGTCGGTGGCCGGCCTGATAGGGCGCACATGTCCAGGTCGGCCGGCAGCCGAGTGTTTCGTACGCGCGCATCGTGTGGAGCGCCATTTCGAAATGGTGCTCGCCGCCGCGCACGCGTTTCGGATTGAGGAGATCGAGTGCGCCTACATTGAGCGTCGAAGGGACACGTACGCGGCCCTCGCCGGCGACCAGCTTCTCGGCGAACTCCGTCCCGCTGTCACCGTGGTAAAGGCAGCCGTCGATATGGGCGGAGACCACGGGGATAAGCCGCTCCGCACCGAGGAACCTGGCGGTCTCGGCGACGATCCTCATGGCCATGGCAAGGGCAGGCGTCGCGTTCTCGCCCGCCGCCCACGCACGTTCCTCCGCGGTCAACGTGAGCGCCATCGAGGGTCCTCAAGATCGGCCGGCCGACTTACCGCCTGGCTGGGCCGATGTTCGTCGCGAAAAACTCCACTGTACGCGTACGAGCGAGCTGATGGCTTTCCCGATTGAAGCTCGCCCGATGGTCGCAGCTAAAGCCGTGGCCGGCAGGATAAAGAAAGACCGGCACCTTTGGCTGGGCCTTCTTGATCGCCTCGACGTCGGTCAACGGGATCGACGAGTCGGTTTCGCCGAAGTGAAGCATGACCGGGCATTTCGGTTTTTCGTCCTTGAAGGGGGCAATTTGCCCGCCGTAATAGCCGACGGCGGCGGCAAGGCCGGTCAACTGCGTGGCCGCGCGCCAGACGACCGAGCCGCCCCAGCAATAGCCGACGATGCCCACCCTACCCGCATCCGACACGGCCTTGATCGAGGCCGCCACATCCTTGAGCACCTCTGGCCATTCAATCTTGCCCCTGAGGATGCGGCCCGCCTCGATATCGACGGCCTCGTAGCCAAGTTCGACCCCTGGTTTGGCCCGATCGAAGAGTGCCGGTGCGAGGGCTGCATAGCCGTCCTTGGCGAAGCCGTCGCACACCTCGCGGATGTGCTTGTTGACCCCGAAGATTTCCTGCACGACGACGAGGCCGCCTTTCGGCTTGCCCCCGTTGACGGTGCTCGGCGGGTCGGCCCGGTAGGCGGAAAATTTATGCCCATCGGCTGCGGTAAGCGTCAGCGTCTTGCCCATTCGTCGCTCTCCTTGAACCCCTTCGCGGCGGGCATGATAGCGCGTGCTCCGAAGCGGGCCAGCTTATTTTTGCCCACCTTCCGGCTCACCGCGCATGCTATCGTGCCGACCGGGACGGCAGAAGAGAAACGAAAGGAATCCGCACGGTGATCAAGCTCTACCAGTTTCCACGCGCCTTCGGCGTCCCGAATGCAAGCCCCTTCTGCATCAAGGCGGAAACCCTCCTCAAGATGGCCGATCTGGACTATGAGAGCATCGTCTCCGCCAATCCACGCAAGGGACCCAAGGGCAAGCTCCCGGCGATCGAGGACAACGGAAAAACGATCGGCGATTCCGAGCTCATCCGGCTTCATATCGAGCGCCAATACGGGATCGACTTCGACAAGGGGCTCGATCCGCGAGAGCGTGCCTTGGCGCACGCCTTTGCCCGCCTCCTCGAAGAGCGGACCTATTGGGCAGTGGTCTATGGCCGCTGGATCGACGAGAGCAACTGGCCGACGCTTCATGCGGGATTCTTCGGCTCGATGCCACCCGTCCTGCGCACGATCCTCCCAGCGATGTTCCGCAAAAAGGTGCGTGGCTATCTCCACGGCCACGGTATCGGCCGCCACAGCCAGGAGGAGATTTACGCGCTCGGCGTTTCGGACGTTCGCGCCGTGGCGGACTGGCTCGGCGAGAAACCCTATTTCATGGGCGAGGCGCCGACCGGTGTCGATGCCACGGTCTACGCCTTCACGGAGAACCTGATCACCCCGCCCTTCGAAACGCCGATGAAGGCCGAGGCACTTCGGCACGCCAATGTCGTGGCCTACACGCGGCGGATGCGTGAGCGCTACTTCGGTTGAGAGGGCGAGGGACGCTCACACATTGAAGCGGAACAGCATCACGTCGCCATCCTGCACGATGTAATCCTTGCCTTCCTGGCGCATCTTGCCGGCTTCCTTCGCACCCTGCTCGCCGCCGCATTTGACGTAGTCGTCATAGGCGATGGTCTCGGCACGGATGAAGCCGCGTTCGAAATCGGTATGGATGACGCCCGCGGCCTCGGGCGCGCTATCACCTTGGGTGACGGTCCAGGCGCGGGATTCCTTGGGGCCGGCGGTGAAAAACGTGACGAGGTGGAGAAGTGCGTAGCCAGCACGGATGAAGCGGTTGAGCCCCGGCTCCTCGAGCCCGAGGGTCTCGAGGAAATCCTTGCGCTCCGCCGGGTCCTTGAGCTGTGCGATCTCCGCCTCGATCGCGGCCGATATCGTGACCGCTTCGCTGCCGAGCCGCGTTGCGCGCGCTGCGGCAGCCTTCGAATGAGCGTTGCCGGTCGCGGCCGAGCCTTCGTCGACATTGAGCACATAGAGCATCGGCTTCGCCGTGATCAGGCCAAGACGCTGAAAGGCGCGGCGCTTCTCGTGATCCGTGGGCGTCACCACGCGCGCGGGTTTGCCCTCGCTGAGTGCTGCAACCGCGGGCTCCAGGAGTTCGGCCAAGAGCCTCGCTTCCTTGTCGCCCGCTTTGGCCTTCTTGCTCGCCTGATCGAGGCGCCGCCCAGAGCTCTCGAGGTCGGCGAGCATGAGCTCGGTCTCGACCGTCTCGGCGTCGCGC
>DATDHA010000324.1:0-1924 GCA_036521815.1 Alphaproteobacteria bacterium
GGGCGAAGCCCGCCTCTCTGCGTCACGCACAAGAGCGTGCGTTCGCACGCGGGAGGAGAGGGTTGCGTAGGGTTAGCGAAGCAACGCTGAGCTTACCCGAAGCTGGGTGAGGAGGGACGGTGGATCAACTTAATCGCGTCATGCTCTAGCGGTGCCGGGTGGGGTCGCACGGCAGGGAAGGTTTCAGGGCAGGCGAGATGATCCCCGCGTTCAGCGACCGCGGCGGATTTTGCGGACCTGGCGTCCCGGCATGGGCTTTGCCTGCTGCTCGTCGAAGAGCTCGGTGAGCTTTTCCATCATGGTGCCGCCGAGCTGTTCGGCATCGACGATCGTCACCGCACGGCCGTAATAGCGCGTGACGTCGTGCCCGATGCCGATCGCGACGAGCTCGACCGGCGAATAGCGCTCGATCCATTGGATCACGTCGCGCAGGTGCCGCTCCAGGTAGTTCCCCGGATTGACCGAAAGAGTCGAGTCGTCGACGGGTGCGCCGTCCGAAATCACCATGAGGATGCGCCGCTGCTCCGTGCGCGCGATCAGGCGGCTGTGCGCCCAGAGGAGCGCTTCGCCGTCGATATTCTCCTTGAGAATGCCTTCGCGCAGCATGAGGCCGAGGTTCTTGCGCGCGCGGCGCCAGGGTGCGTCGGCTGCCTTGTAGATGATGTGGCGAAGATCGTTGAGCCGGCCCGGTGCCGGCGGCTTGCCCTCCGCCAGCCACTTCTCGCGCGCCTGCCCGCCCTTCCATGCGCGCGTCGTGAAGCCGAGGATCTCGACCTTGACCGCACAGCGCTCGAGCGTGCGGGCGAGGATGTCGGCACTCATCGCCGCGACGGTGATCGGCCGCCCGCGCATCGAGCCCGAATTGTCGATGAGGAGAGACACCACGGTGTCGCGGAACTCCGTTTCGCGCTCGACCTTGTAAGAGAGCGGAAAGACCGGGTTGACCACGACGCGGTGAAGGCGTGCGGTGTCGAGCATGCCTTCATCGACGTTGAAGTCCCATGCACGCGTCTGCTTCGCGAGCAATTTGCGCTGCAAGCGATTGGCGAGGCGCGTGATGACACCCTGCAGGTTCGAAAGCTGCTGGTCGAGATGCATCCTGAGCCGGGCCAACTCCTGCGGGTCGCAGAGCTTGTCGGCGTCGATCGTCTCGTCGAAGAGGGCCGTGAAGGCGCGGTAATACGGTTCGTTGCGATCGTTCCGCGAATCGCCGATCGGACGGACCGCACGCCCGGGCCGGGTCGAGTCGTCGTCGCCGGAGCCCGGCATCATCTCGCCATCGGCCTCGCCGGCGTCGGCGTCGCTGCCGTCGCGCGCCGCACCCTCCTGGGCCTCTTGGGTCATGCCGGACGCGGCACTCGACCCCTCGCTGTCGCCCGACTCCGACTCCGCATCGGCCGAGGCGTCCTCGCCGTCGGCATTCTCGTCGTCGAGCTCGCTCTCGGCCGCATCCTCGTCGTCGAGTTCGAGATCGCGGATGAGCTGGCGTGCCACGTCGGCGTAGTGCGCCTGATCGCCGAGGCAGCGGCCGAGCTCGGCGATGTCGAGGGTGACCTTGCTTTCGAGGGAGGAGCGCCAGAGATCGACCATTCGCCGTGCTGCGGGCGGTGTTGCGTTGCCCATCAGGACTTCGCGCGCGAGCAGGCCGATCACGTCGGGGAGCGGGGCGTCTTCCTTGTCGTGGACGCGGGCGTAGCCGCGCTGGCGGCATTGCTCGACGAGGGCGGCGGCGAGGTTGGAGTGCACACCCGCCATGTTGCGAGCACCAAGCGCTTCCACGCGCACTTGCTCGATCGCGTCGAAGACCGCGCGCGCGGTTGGGCCAGCGGGCTGGCGCTTGGCGTGAAGGGCGGCGTCGTGGTAGCGCAGGCGGAGTGCGAAGCCGTCAGCCTCGCCGCGCACGACAGCCACTTCGCCGGGCGGC
>DATDHA010000325.1:0-1868 GCA_036521815.1 Alphaproteobacteria bacterium
CGCTGGTTCACGATCGGTCAATGCGGCGACATCACGGGGCCGCTGCAATCGGGTGCGCTCGCCGAAGATGAAATCGCGGCCGATCTTTTCGACCTCTGCAACGGCGCGCATCCGGGGCGCCGCTCGCGCGACGAGATCACGGTCTTCAAGAATGCCGGTGGCGCGCATCTCGATCTGATGACCGCACGCTTCGTATATGAGATGCGCGATCGGCGAAAGCCGACATGAGGCGCAGGTATGCACCAAGCGACGTTGAATGAAATGTGCAACTTCCGTAATATCGCGCGCATGGTAGAGAATTCCGCCGCAGGCGCGTACGTCGACCCTAACGACGTGGAAATCGTCGAAACCTGCCCCGGCTGCGGGCAGCAATTCACTTGCTGCCCGGCGGGCGAGTGCTGGTGCGGGCGCGAGATGTTTCGGCTGCCGTTGCCCGTACGCGGCTATGACACGGTTTGCTACTGCCCGGCCTGCTTGCGAAAGCTGGCCGATATGGGACCGAAATGAGCTTTGCCCGTTGGGGGTGCCGCACGCCTATTGTCTAAAAGCGGCATATCCGTTGGCAAATCCGTCGCTTTTGAATAAATTCATGTCTCTGTAGCGTCAGCCGGCCGGGTGCCGAGCGGCTATCTTGTTGACTGAGGCTCGTACCGCCGTTCCATGGGTGAAAAAGATGTCGGAAAACAACGATCAGGGCGGGGAGCTCGACCTCAACTCGCTCGGTGACGCCGAACTCGTCGAGCAGATGCACGACGACCTATACGACGGTCTCCGGCCGGAGATCGAGGAGGGGACGCGCATACTCCTCGGGCGAGGCTGGTCAGCCGAGAAGGTCTTGAACGAGGCGCTCGTCGCAGGAATGCGGATCGTCGGCATCGACTTTCGCGACGGCATCCTCTTCGTGCCCGAGGTGCTGCTGGCCGCCAATGCGATGAAGGGCGGGATGGAAATCCTCCGCCCCATCCTCGCCAAGTCGGACGTCGAGCCGATGGGCAAGATCGTGATCGGGACCGTGAAGGGCGACGTGCACGACATCGGCAAGAACCTGGTTGCGATGATGCTCGAAGGTGCGGGCTTCGAAGTGATCGATCTCGGCATCAACAACCCGGTCGAAAAATATCTCGAAGCGCTCGAAAAGCACAAACCCGATATCCTCGGCATGTCGGCACTCCTCACGACCACGATGCCCTATATGAAGGTCGTGATCGACACGCTCAAGGAGAAGGGAATCCGGGACGACTACATCGTCCTCGTCGGCGGCGCGCCGCTCAACGAGAATTTCGGCAAAGCGGTCGGCGCGGACGCCTATTGCAGGGATGCAGCAATGGCCGTTGAAATCGCGAAGCGGCTTATCGCCGAGCGTCGGCAGGCGCCGAGCCTGCGTGCGCAGGGTGCATCCGCGTGAGCGACAAAGCTGCCGTCCTGCTTATCGCATGTGGCGCACTCGCTCACGAGATCATGGCGCTTTTGCGGGCGAACCAGTGGTCGCACATGGCCGTGCAGTGCCTGCCTGCGAAACTCCACAACACGCCGCAGCAGATCACGGATGCCGTGCGCGCCAAAATCCGCGCAGGGCGCGGAGAATTCGAGCGGATATTCGTGCTCTACGGCGATTGCGGCACCGGGGGTGCCTTGGACGAAATGCTCGCCGAAGAGGGTGTCGAGCGAATCGCCGGGGCGCATTGCTACGAATTCTTCGCAGGGACGCAGGAGTTCGCGGAATTGTCCGAGGCGGACCCGCACAGCTTCTACCTCACCGACTTCCTCGCCCGACATTTCGAGCGCCTTGTCATTCAGGGCCTGGGCATCGACCGGTATCCGGAGCTGTTGCCGCTTTATTTCGGCAACTATAGGCGTCTCGTGTATCT
>DATDHA010000326.1:0-5154 GCA_036521815.1 Alphaproteobacteria bacterium
ATTACCCTAAGTTGAACATGCGGGCAAGATTCAGGCGACGCGTGTGTAAATCGGCTTGACGGAATGGGCGCAGCCCGTTCGCTTGGAACCGGGCCGGGCATTGCGCCGCTGCCGCATCTTCTATTATGAGAAGCGCCCATGTTCATCTTTTCCAAGATCGGCTTCGAACTCGTGAGGCCGGGCAATGTTCTGCTTCTCCTCCTTGTCGCGGGCGCCATTCTTCTATGGCTGCGAGGCTCCCGGACGCGGCGGTGGGGAAGGGCGCTCATCACCGCCGCCACGCTTGCCCTCCTGATCATGGTGGCGACACCTTTACCCGACTGGCTGCTCGCCCCCCTCGAGAACCGCTTTCCCATGCCGGGCAAGCTGCCGGAGCGAATCGATGGGATCATCGTGTTGGGTGGTGCGATCGACGAGATTGTCACGGAGGCACGCGGCGAGGTGGCTTTGACGGCTCAGGGCGCGCGCCTGACCGAGGCGATGTCGCTTGCGCGGCGTCACCCGGAAGCGCGGGTGCTGTTCACCGGCGGCTCGGGCCGATGGCTCGATTCAGGCATCCCTGAGGCGCGTATTGCGAGTCGATTTTTCGGCGAAATGGGCCTCGAACCCGGCCGCCTCACGCTCGAAGACCAGTCGAGGAACACCTACGAGAACGCGCACTTCGCCAAGCGCCTCGCGAACCCGAAGCCGGGCGAGCGGTGGGTTCTGATCACGTCCGCCTCGCACATGCCGCGTGCCGTCGGGTGCTTCAGGGCGCAAGGGTGGGATGTGATCCCCTTTCCCGTCGATTACCGCACGGCGGCCGACCCGAGGAACCTCCATCTCTTCGATCTCGCGACGGCCGCCGCAAATCTCGACCTGCTCGTGAAGGAATGGTTGGGCCTCGCTGCGTACCGGCTGATGGGACGGACGGACAACCTCTTTCCCGGGCCGGCTTCATAATATTTTGAAATACTGATTTGCCGCACTTTACGCTGCCGGCGCGGTGTGGCAGAAGGGCGCACATGAATTTTTTCATAAATTGGCGCTGGCGACTGAGTGTCGCGGCACTAGCGGCAAGCGTGCTGATTTCCGGTGCTGGCGCTTCATGCGCTGCGGACACCGACTTCGCGACATGGCTGAAAGCGTTCAGGAAGGACGCGGAGGGTCAGGGGATATCGGCTCGCACGCTCAACCTCGCACTCGCCAATATCGAGCCCATTCCCCATGTCATCGAGCTCGATCACAAGCAGCCGGAATTTACGCTCACCTTCGCGGACTACATCGCGCATGTGGTGCCTGAAGCGCGGGTCGAGCGGGGGCGGGAACTCCTTCAGGAGAATCGCGCGCTCCTGGAGAAGATCGCCGCCAAGTACAACGTACAGCCGCAATATATCGTGGCACTTTGGGGTATCGAGAGCGACTATGGCCGGATCACCGGCGACTTTCCGGTCATTCCTTCGCTCGCAACGCTTGCCTATGACGGACGCCGCAGCGCCTATTTCAGGGGCGAACTGATCGCCGCACTTCGCATCCTCGATCGCGGGCTCATCGACCTCGATACCATGCGCGGTTCCTGGGCGGGTGCGATGGGGCAGAGTCAGTTCATGCCGTCGAGCTATCTGCACTATGCGGTCGATTTCGAAGGCAAAGGGCACCGGGATATCTGGCACGACAGTGCCGATGTGTTTGCGTCCACTGCCAACTATCTCTCGCAGCTCGGCTGGAAAGGTGACGAGACCTGGGGGCATGAGGTGCAGCTACCGCCGAACTTCGACTCGAACCTTGCGGACCTCGGCGTGCGCAAGCCGGCACTCGAATGGGAAGGATTGGGGGTCCATCGCGTGGATGGTGGGCCGCTTCCCGATCCGGCACGACCTGCCTCCGTCGTCCTGCCCGGCGGGGAAGGCGGTCCTGCTTACCTCGTCTACGACAACTACCGCACGATCATGAAATGGAACCATTCGACATACTTTGCGACGGCCGTCGGATTGCTTGCCGATCGCATCGCTGCCCAGTAGACTACTAGATAGAAGCAGTGCGGGTGGGGTACCCACAAGATATGCGGTCGCGCAAGCCCCTATGGGCAATATCGAGCCTTCTGCTCGCGGCGTTCCTTGCCGGCTGCGGCGGAGGTTCCTCGTCGCAGTCCGAGGCGTCCGCGCAGAACCCGCCGAGCAAGGGCCTCTACAAGATCGGCAACCCCTATCAGGTGCAGGGCGTCTGGTATTATCCGGGCGTCGACTACAGCTACGACGAAACCGGCATCGCGTCCTGGTATGGCCCTGACTTCCACGGCAAATACACGGCGAACGGCGAGGTCTACGATATGAACGACCTCACGGCGGCGCATCCGACGTTGCCGATGCCGAGCGTCGTGCGGGTGACCAACCTCGAAAATGGCCGCTCAATCGTCGTGCGCATCAACGACCGCGGACCCTATGTCCGCGGCCGCATCCTGGATCTCTCGCGGCGGGCCGCCCAGCTTCTTGGGGTCGACGGCCCGGGCACCGCCAAGGTGCGCGTTCAAATCCTCGCCGATGAAAGCCGCCAGGCGGCCCTCCTTGCGCAGCAGGGCGAAATTCAACCGGCGGAGCGGATCGCGACCGCCGCCCCGACCGAGAAGGTCGCCGTGCAAACCCTGGCGCCACCGCCCGGCGTCGCTCAATCCAGCGTGCCGCCGCCGAGTGCACCCGCCTCCGCGCCGAACATCGCGTCGGCGGAGGCCGCACCGGCTCGGGCCCCGGCACCGATAATCCCGCCCAAGCCAGCCGGTGAGCCGCAAGTAAGCGTCGTACCCGTCACCGCGACGTCGATCTATGTGCAGGTGGGCGCATTCAGCAAGTACGAGAACGCCAACCGGCTGCGCGCCAAGCTAGAGACCCTCGCACCCACCAAGATCAGCCAGGCGAACGTTGACGGGCAGCCGTTCTTCCGGGTGCGTCTCGGCCCGGCGGCGAACGTGCCGGACGCCGACCGGCTGTTGGGGCAGATGGTTCAGGCCGGCTATCACGATGCGCGGATCGTGGTCGAATAGCCGCTTTCGCAGGCGGCGTTGAATCCGCGTCCAAAAATTGGCGCAATTCGCCGCTAGGAGTTTAGGCTATCTCATCCCCCAAACCGCTCGAATGCGGGACCGAAGGATAAGAACGCCGCCATGATGCCGCACTCGCAGTCCAGCACCGAATTCCGGATCCGCTCTCCCCGCTCGATCTTCTGGATTGGCGCCATCGCCGCGTCCTTGGCGCTGGCAAGCGGAGCCGCACCGGCAGCCCTACCCAGCATCGACACATCGGCCAAGCAGGCGATCCTGATCGATTACGATACGGGTGCCGTCCTCTACGCCAAGAACGCCGACGACAAGATGCCCCCGTCGTCGATGGCCAAGATGATGACGCTTTACATCCTGTTCCAGCGGATCAAGGAGGGCCGGGTCAAGAAGGACGATACCCTGGCGGTCAGCGAACGGGCGTGGCGCACCGGCGGGTCGAAGATGTTTGTCAAGATCGGCAGCCGGGTCAGCGTCGAGGACCTCATCCAAGGTATTGCGGTACAGTCGGGCAACGACGCGTGCATCGTGGTGGCCGAGGGGCTCGACGGCAGCGAAGACGCGTTCGCCCAGGAGATGAACAAGACGGCGAAGGATTTGGGCCTCACGAACAGCCATTTCACCGACTCCTCGGGCCTGCCCGACCCGAACCAATACGTGTCGGCGCGGGACCTCGCCATCCTCGGCCAACGGCTGATCCACGATTTCCCCAACGAGTATCACGTCTTCAGCGAGATCGATTTCAACTATAACGGCATCAAGCAAGGCAACCGCAATCCGCTCCTCTACAAGAGCGTGAATGTCGACGGCATAAAGACAGGCCACACGGACGCGGGCGGCTACGGCTTGACCGCATCCGCCAAGCGCGACGAGCGCCGGCTCATCCTCGTCATCAACGGCATGAACTCGGTGAACGAGCGGAGCCGGGAGTCCGAAAAGCTCCTCGACTGGGGCTTTCGGGAATGGGCCAATTACGCACTCTTCAAGGCAGGCGACAAGGTCGACGATGCCCCGGTCTGGCTTGGCGTCAAACCGACTGTCGCACTCGTCGTCGACCGGAACCTGATTGCGACCATGCCCCATCTCGATCGCGATCAAATGAAGGTGAAGGTAAGCTACGACGGACCCATACCGGCACCGATCGCGCAAGGGACGGTGGTCGGCAAAGTCACCGTCGAGACGCCGGACACGCCGACAGTCGAGCTTCCGGTCAAGACCGGCGAGTCGGTTGAGCGGCTCGGCTTCTTCGGCCGCATCGGTGCCGCGTTTACCCAACTTCTCTGGGGTCCCGCCAAGTGAATGGCGGGCGCGGCCGCTTCATCACGCTCGAAGGCGGGGAGGGTACCGGCAAAAGTTCGCAGCTCGGGCTGCTGGCGGATGCGCTGCGCAAAGCAGGGCACACTGTTGTCGCCACGCGCGAGCCGGGCGGAACCCCCGGTGCCGAGGAAATTCGCACGCTCTTGGTGAACGGCGAGGCGGGCCGGTGGGACCCGATGAGCGAACTCCTCCTTTTCGCCGCGGCCCGGCACGAACACGTGCGGCAAAAAATTGCACCCGCCTTGGCGCGCGGGGAGTGGGTGCTGTGCGACCGCTTCGCCGATTCGACGATGGCTTATCAGGGCTACGGCCACGGTCTCGGGCGGGAGCCGTGCGAGACGGCCCACAAACTCGCACTTGGCGATTTCCAGCCTGACCTCACCTTCATTCTCGATCTGCCGGTCGAGGACAGCCTCAAGCGCGCGGCCGGACGCGGCAACGCGGATACCCGATACGAGCGCATGGCGATCGAATTCCATCGGCGCGTGCGTGAAGGATTCCTCGAGATCGCTCGCCGCGAGCCCACGCGCTGCTGCGTGATCGACGCGAGCGGCCCGCGTCTCGACGTGCAAACGGCAATCAGACGCGCCGCCGCCGAACGCCTCGGGGTGGCCATCTGAAGCCGTGAATGGAGAGCTAATGCGTCCGATACCCGTCGGTGCGAAGGGATCGTTCGTGGCCGTCGTCAGGCCCGAGCATCTCGCCAACAACTTCAAGGACGCGATGCTGCCGCCCGTCCTTTCCACGCCCGTCATGATCATGATCATGGAGAACGCAGCACTCAACGCGCTCAAACCCTATCTCGATCC
>DATDHA010000327.1:0-12830 GCA_036521815.1 Alphaproteobacteria bacterium
GTAGCTGGCCGCGCGGTGCTGACTTCGCATCCAGGACATGCTCGTGGCGAAAGGTAAGCTTGCAGAGCCTCAAGAACGCGAAAATCTTCAAGCCGTACGGATTGTTGTCCGCGACCCCAAAAAGTTCGGGATAGGAGAAGAGTGCGATCATCCGGCATTCTCCTGCCGAGTGGGGATAAGGCATCGGTCGGGGGCGATCTCCTTCGCAGCACTTCGGAAACGCGTGCGGCAAAGAATCTGCGTCGAAGATCGGCTCCTTCGGAATCTCACGCGGCGCTTGTCAGGATTCTCGCCGTGGAGAATAACACATTCACGATCCTGTTGCCCTCCCGGCATGGGGCGGCTTACCGTCAAATCTGCAAGCTTCATTGGTTTGCAACGTTCGGGGGAGCCGGTCTTGGCATTGTTGGGAAGAGGTTGGAGCCTGCCGCCATGAACAAGCGTGCTGTCGGTGTTCCCGCCGTCGGCACGGCGGAGACGACGCTTTTTCACGTCCTCGCGCGGCGCTCGTCCGATAGTGCCAACAGGCCCTGGGTTATCGGCGAGGAGAGGGCCTTCACCTACCGGGAGATCGACCGGCTGGCGAACCGGCTTGCCAACGGCCTCGTCCGGCTCGGCGTCGGGCGGGGCGACACCGTGCTGTTGATGCTCGACAATTCGATCGACTTCATCGCGCTCTGGTGTGCCCTCGGCAAGCTTGGGGCGATCGAGGTACCGATCAATTGCAGCTATAAGGGTCAGCTCCTCGCGCGGGTCATGAAGGACTCGCTTGCGCAGACGGTGATCGCGGAGGCTGCGTATCTGTCCCGCTTTGCGGAAATCGCACCCGAGCTCGGCGCAATCGCGACGATCGTCGTGCACGATGCCGCCGATGCCGTGGCGCCACTGACGCATGCCCGCATGGTGCCGTTTCCCGAGATTCTCGACGCCGATGACGGCTTTGACGCGGTTCCGCTTTCGCCCTGGGACCATGCGGCGATCATGTACACCTCCGGCACCACTGGGCCGTCGAAGGGGGTCGTCGTCACCCACGGCCACGCCTACGAGTATGCCCGCGGCGTCATCGATATGCTCGAAATCGAGGGTGGCGACATCTATTACGCGCCGTTGCCGCTCTTCCACATCGCCGGCCAGTGGGCTGTGATCTATTCGGCCGCGATTGCTGGGGCGAGCGCGGTACTTCCCGATAATTTCAGCGTCTCGGGTTTCTGGCCGACGGTCCGGCGTCATCGCGCAAGCTGCGCCTTTCTTTTGGGTGCGATGGCCAATCTCCTCTACCGGCAGCCGCCCGACGCGGACGACGCCGCGAACCCGCTTGAGCGCGTGCTCGTGGTGCCGCTCATCCCTGAGGTCGAAGCGTTCAAGGCGCGCTTCGGCTGCCGTGTCTCGACGACGTGGGGGGGTACGGAAATGAATTGCCCGACACGCTCGGGCTTTGCACTTCCCAACAACAAAACCTGCGGCCGCGTCGACGAGCGGCTCTACGAGGTGCGGATCGTCGATGAGCATGACAACGAAGTGCCTTACGGCGTTCCGGGCGAGGCCGTGGTGCGGCCGAAGCTGCCATGGATCGTCATGGCCGGCTACTGGAACCGCCCGGACTGGACGGCCGAAGCTTGGCGCAATCTCTGGCTCCACACCGGCGACATGTTGATGCGGGATGCCGAGGGCAATCTCTATTTCGTCGACCGCACGAAGGACGCAATCCGCCGGCGCGGCGAGAACATCTCCTCGATGGAGGTCGAGCAGGAGATCAACGCCCATCCTGACGTGCTCGAATGCGCCGTGATCCCGGTTGCCTCCGAGGAGACGGAGCAGGAGGTGATGGCGGTCGTCGTGGCGAAGCCCGGACACCGGATCGCCCCTGAATCGCTCATCGGTTTTCTTGCCACGCGCATGGCCTACTTCATGGTGCCGCGCTATCTCGAATTCGCTGGCGAGTTGCCAAAGACGCCGACCGGCAAGATCCAGAAATACGGCTTGCGCGCGCGCGGCGTGACACCCGCGACCTGGGACCGCGTCGCCGCAGGGATCAAGCTTCAGCGCTGATCGCCGGCAGCGCTTCCGGCCGGCACCACCCTCCGGTGCTGCGGCGGTCCGACCAACGGGAGGGAATGGAGGAAACCATGGACGACCGCATCATCCTCAACCGAGACGGCCACGTCGCCTGGCTCATCTTCAACCGCCCCGACCGGCTGAACGCGATGACGATCGAAACCTGGCAGCTCATGGATCGCCACCTGATGGCACTCTCCGCCGACCGCGGCGTGCGCTGCCTCGTCCTCGCGGGCGAAGGCCGCGCCTTCCTCGCCGGTCACGATGTAGCCGAGATCCGCGAGCACAACGAGCTGATCAGCACCGGAAGGCTTTCCCCGGCACAGCTCCGGGAATGGCAGAAAGCGCTCCAGAACACCACGCGTCGCATGCGCCAGGCGCCGTTCCCGGTCATCGCGGCGGTGCAAGGCTACGCGGTCGGTGCGGGCTGCGAGGTGACATTCGCGTGCGACCTGATCGTCGCGGCCGAGAGTGCTAAGTTCGGCTTTCCTGAAGTGAGCATTGGCGTCACCATCACCAATGGCGGCTGCTTCTTCGCACCCCGCAAGATCGGGCTCGCCAAGGCGCGCGAGCTTGCCTATACGGGCGAGTTCATCGACGCGGTCGAGGCGCATCGCCTCGGCCTGGTCAATCGCGTCGTCCCGGACGGCCAAGAGCGGACGGCAGCCGAAGCACTCGCCCGCCGGATCGCGAGCCGCGCCCCGGTCGCCGTGCAACTCCACAAGACCATGATCGATCGCGGCCTGGAATCTTCGCTCGAAGCGATCCTCGCCTTTGAGACCGAATGCCTGGTGCAGACCGCCATGACAAAGGACAATCTCGAAGGCACCAATGCCTTCTTCGAGAAGCGCGAGCCGCGGTTTACGGGGGATTGATCGGGGGCGGCGTTTCGGGTTCCTTCTCGCGCAATGGGGTGCGAGATTTTTGGAGGCGAATTTCCATGGGCAAGCTCGACGGCAAGGTCGCGATCGTCACCGGGGCCACCAGCGGCATCGGCCTCACGACGGCGGAGGTATTTGTGGAGGAGGGTGCGCGGGTGGTGATCGCGGGCCGCCGCAGCACCGAAGGCAACAGGATCGCCAAACGCCTGGGTGCCGCCTGCAGCTTTCGGCAGACCGACGTCACGCAGGAGGATCAGGTCAAGGCTCTCATCGACCACGCCGTGACGCAGTTTGGCCGGGTCGACTGCCTCTTCTACAACGCGGGCGGCCCGGCGCCGACGGGCAGCATCGAAGATATTCCCGCCGACGCCTTCGATGCCGCACTCGCACTTCTTCTCCGCAGCGTCATGCTCGGCATGAAGCATGTGGCGCCCGTCATGCGCCGCCAAGCTTCTGGCAGCATCATCAATAACGGCAGCATCGCCGGCATCCGGGCCGGCTACTCGTCCTCGCTTGTCTATGGGGCCGCCAAGGCAGCGGTGATCCACCTGACGCGCTGTGTGGCCATGGAGCTTGGCGAGAGCAATATCCGTGTCAACAGCATCTCGCCGGGCGGCATTGCCACAGGCATCTTGGGCAAGGCCCTTGGCCTGCCCGTGGCCGCCGCCGAGCGTACGATCGAGGTCACCGCGGAGCGCCTCGCGAAGATGCAGCCGATTCCGCGCGCCGGAATGCCGGACGATATCGCGCGTGCGGCCCTCTTTTTGGCGAGCGACGATTCCGCGTTCATCAACGGCCACGACCTTGTCGTCGATGGCGGGGTCATCGGCGGGCGCAACTGGACGCTCCAGCAGGAAGGGTTGAAGTCATTGCGGGCCGAGCTTCACAAGGCCGCGGCATCGTGAGCGGCCGGCGGTTTGCCCTCCACGCATCTTGACGGAATCCGCGCGTGCCACCAGGATGCGGCCCGTGGCAAAGGACACGCGAAAGGGCAGGGACTCCGGACTTGAACGTCCGACGCGGACGCCGAAGCGTGCAGCGTCCGCTCACGCGCGCGAGGCGCGATTGGCCGCGGCCTTGCGCGAAAATCTCCGCCGGCGCAGAGCCGATCTCGCCAGCCGCACCGGCAGTGAAACGCCCGCCTCGGCGGCCGGTCGATCGCCCAAGGAAGACAGCGAACCCTGACCTCGCCGCATCACTCCGGACCTCGCGGCGCGATGGCGTTGCCGAGAGAGACAGTACCCGCTCATTCGACCTTCGCCCAGAGGAGGTCGTGAGACGGCCGCCGTTCTTCCGCGGGCGTGCGCAGGATCATGCGCCCCTCGCCTGCCGGGATGACGAGACGCTCGAGATCCTTGCCCTCCCAGTTGGGAATCCAGCACACCTCGACATGGTGGCGCACGCGCTCGCCCAAGTCCGTATAGCGCCCGGCGTAGGCAATGATCTTGTCGTAGTTGGCCGCCTTGTCGGCCGCGGGGATGGCATCCCATGCACCCTTCAAGCGGGACCGCCCGGCAGCCCCGACCATCACCATCATGCGGCCGTCAGCGAGATAGCAGAGATAACCCCGCGGCTCGGGTCCGAAGATGTCGGTGCTGCCGCCGTCCGGCCGCGTTTCGGTGTAGCTCAGAAGTCGCCACATTCCTACGAGGCGGCCGGCGAGGGACATTCTCTACTCCTATTCCGATGTTTTATCGCGAGGCACTTCTCGCACGCATCCTGCAACCGCCGCCGTCAGCCGCGCGTCATGAGCGCGTCTTCAGGATATCGCGAATCTCGGTGAGAAGCTGGACGTCGGGCGGCACCTCCGCCACTTCCGCCTTTTTCGGAAACAGGCGATTGATTTCCCGGATGACGATGAAGATCGCGAACGCGACAATCAGGAAATCGATGATGTTGTTGATGAAGATGCCGTAGTTGAGGGTTGGCGCTCCAGCAGCCCTCGCGGCCGCGAGGCTCGGGAAGCCCTTGCCCGTGAGGTCGATGAAAAGGTTCGAGAAGTCGAGATTGCCGAGGAGCATCCCGATCGGCGGCATGACGATATCGGCTACGAGTGAGCTTATGATCTTTCCGAAGGCGGCCCCGATGATGACGCCGACGGCAAGGTCGATGACATTGCCGCGCATCGCGAATTCCTTGAATTCCTTGAGCATCTACCCCTCCTTTGTCCAAGCCCTCGCGTCAGCCCCGGCCAGCGCTTTGGTGTCGCCCGCGGGGCGGCGCAATCGGCTTCATCTCTTGCATTGCCATTCTAATGGAGATCAAGGGCGGGGGAAGGATGTATAGCCTTGCGGCAGCACGGGCCGCCTGTTTTTGCGTGATGCAGAAGAAGGCGCGCTTCGCACTTGGGGGTGATGCGGAAGTAGGCGCGGGTCGGGTGCCGGTCTCACTTTAAGCCCACCCACCCCCTAGCTTTTTTGCGGTTCAGCCCGCTATAAGGGGCCGGAGGCGAGACGACGAAGGCCCGGCTGCTGCCGGCCTCGACGCTCCAGCAAAGCGCTAGCGCCGTGCTGGCAAAAAAGGACATTCGATGGACCGTATTCTCATCCACGGCGGCAACAAGCTCAAAGGCACTATTCGGATCGGTGGTGCGAAGAACGCCGCCCTGCCGCTCCTTGCGGCAAGCCTGCTGACGGACGACACGCTGACCCTCGCCAATCTCCCCCATCTCGTCGACATCACGACCCTTGCGAGCCTTTTGGGCCAACTGGGTGTCGAGCTCGAGATGAACGGGCACGCGCCGAACGGGCATGCTGGCCGCGCCCTCTCTCTTACCGCACGGCGGATCACCAACACGACGGCACCCTACGAACTCGTGCGCAAGATGCGCGCATCGGTCCTTGTTCTCGGCCCGCTCGTCGCACGCTGCGGGGAAGCGCGCGTGTCGCTGCCGGGCGGATGCGCGATCGGCACCCGTCCGGTCGATCTTCACCTCAAGGCGCTCACCCAGTTGGGTGCCGAGATCGAGCTTGACGCAGGCTATATAAACGCGAAGGCGCCGCGGGGCCTCAGGGGCGCCCATGTCACCTTCCCGATGATTTCAGTCGGGGCCACGGAGAACGTCCTGATGGCCGCGACCTTGGCCAAGGGTGAGACGGTGATCGAGAATGCCGCCCGCGAGCCGGAGGTCGCCGATCTCGCCCGTTGCCTCGTCGCCATGGGTGCGGAGATCGACGGCATCGGCACCGAGACGCTGCACGTGAAGGGTAGCGCCCGACTCCACGGCGCCCATCACGAGATCGTTCCGGACCGCATCGAGGCGGGCACCTACGCGATGGCGGCCGCGATCACCGATGGCGAGCTCGAGCTGGCCGGTGCACGGCTCCATATGATCGGTGCGGTGGCGGAGACGCTGCAGGCGGCCGGCGTCTCGCTCGTCGAGACCAATCACGGCCTCAAGGTCGGGCGCGCGAACGGTGCCGTCAGGGGTGTCGACATGATGACGGAGCCGTTCCCCGGCTTTCCGACCGACCTTCAGGCCCAGTTCATGGCACTCATGGCGACGGCCGAAGGTGCCTCAATGATCACCGAGACGATCTTCGAGAACCGCTTCATGCATGTGCCCGAGCTGATGCGGATGGGGGCCAACATCAACCTCCACGGCACCTCCGCGATCGTGCGCGGTGTGGGCAGGCTTTCGGGCGCACCCGTGATGGCGACTGACCTGCGCGCGTCGGTCTCGCTCGTTCTCGCGGGCCTTGCTGCCGAGGGCGAGACGGTGCTCAACCGGGTCTATCATCTCGACCGCGGCTATGAGCGGCTCGAGGAGAAGCTTGCCGCTTGCGGGGCGGGGATCGAGCGACTCAAGGACTGAAGGACGAGTGGAGGCACGCCCGATCGGCAAGGCGAGGGCGGGACACGGGCCCGGAAGCTGAGGGGAAAGGCGAAGGGGAAGGCGGAATGGCGGAAACCTTGCACTTGCGCGCCGAGGACGCGGAGGACCTGGCGGTGATTTCGAGCTGCCTGCAGGATGCCCTCGTTCCGCTCCTCGACATGCGCTTCGACCGTGCGGCACGCCGCTTCATCCTCGCCGCCAATCGCTTCCGTTGGGAAGGCTGCGAGCCTTGTATCGAAGCGGCAGCACTTGGGCCCGACGCGGTTTTCGAGCGCATCGCGTGCGCCGTCACCTTCGAAGATGTGAGCAAGGTGAGCGTGCAGGGGATCGATCAAGCGAAACGCGACACCCCGCTCGAGCTGCTTGCGATGGTGACGGGGGAGGCGGGCGGGCCCGGCCCCAGCGCGATCGTCCCCACGAGCGCCTTGACGATCCGCCTCATCTTCGCGGGCGGTGGCGTCATCCGGCTCGAGGCCGACGGTATTCGCTGCCGCCTCGAGGATTTTGGCGAACCCTGGCCGACCCAGTGGCGTCCGCGACATCGCCTCGACGCCGAGAGCGCCTAGTGTGGTGGATTTGAAGTTCCTATGATTTTGGTGGCATCCGCGTTTAGGAACTTCAAATCCGAAAACCACACTAGATACAACATATTACTAGTGTGGCTTTGAATTCGAAATTCGCTCACGGTCCCGCACCCAGATGTGGCGAATTTCGGATTCGCCACACTAGCGCACGAGCGACGGGAATGCCAAAATGGCCGAGGGGTCTCAGGAAACGCAACTCACGACAAAGAAGGCAACTTGAAGCGATGAAAAAAGAAACCTTGCTTACCACCGCCGGGCGTCGGCCGCGGGAGAATCACGGCATCGTGAACCCACCCGTCTACCATGCCTCGACAATTGTGTACCCTTCCGTCCAGGCGCACGACGAATCGCGCAAGAACAAGTTCGCAGGGGTCAGCTACGGGCGCGTCGGCACGCCCACGACCTTCGCCTTCGAGGAAGCGGTGGCAACGCTCGAAGGCGGGCACCGCACCGTTTCGGTCTCATCGGGGCTGAACGCGCTCACGACCGCCGTGCTCGCGGTCGTCAAAGCCGGCGACCATATTCTCGCGAGCGACAGCGTCTATTTCCCCTTGCGCGTCTTCTGCACGGAGATGCTGACCCGCTTCGGCGTGGAAACGACCTTCTACGACCCGCTCATCGGCGCGGATATCTCCAAGCTCATCCGCAAGAATACGCGGCTTATCTGCACGGAGTCTCCGGGCTCGGTCACCTTCGAGGTGCAAGACATTCCCGCGATCTGCAAGGTCGCGCGCGATGCCGGCGTGCTGACCATGATCGACAACACGTGGAGTGGCGGTCTCTACTTTCAGCCCTTCAAGCACGGCATCGACTTCTCGGTCCAGGCTGCGACCAAGTATATCGCCGGGCATTCCGACGCGATGTTGGGCACGGTCACGGCGGCCAACGAAGAGCACTGGCTCATGATCAAGCAAACCGCGACCAAGCTCGGTACCCATGCCGCACCGGACGATTGCTATCTCGGCCAGCGCGGCATCCGCACGCTCGCCGTCCGTCTCGGGCAGCATCAGGAAAACGGGCTCAAGCTCGCGCGCTGGCTGCAAGGCCGGCCGGAAGTGGCGCGCGTCGTACATCCCGGCCTGCCTCAGGACCCGGGCCATCGGATTTGGAAACGCGACTTCACGGGCGGCTGCGGGCTCTTCGGGATCATGCTGAAGCCGTACTCGAAACCCGCGGTCGACGCCCTTATCGACTCGCTGGAACTCTTCGGCCTCGGCTATAGCTGGGGCGGCTATGAGAGCTTGATCGTCCCCTCCAATCCCGCCTCGATACGGACGGCGACGCGGTTCGAGGGTGGGGGACCCTATCTGCGACTGCACGCCGGCCTCGAAGATTCCGACGACCAGATCGCGGATCTCGAGCGCGGATTCGCGGCATTGAAAAAGCACGCCTGACGGGGGACGCCAAGCGAGCGATGAACAAGGCACGGGACAAGGCAATCGAGCAAGTCTTCGGCAGGCTGAAGTTCGATCGCGACGGTCTCATTCCCGCAATCGCCCAGCAATTCGACACGGGCGAAGTGCTCATGCTCGCATGGATGAACAAGGACGCCATCGAGGAAACGCTTCGCACGGGCAGAGTCACCTATTGGTCGCGCTCGCGCAAGGCGCTTTGGCGCAAGGGCGAGACCTCCGGCCACGACCAGCAGCTTATCGAATTGCGCTTCGATTGCGATGCGGACACGCTGCTCCTCGAAGTCGACCAGACCGGCGTTGCCTGCCACACGGGCCGACGCGTCTGCTTCTTCACGGCGTTCCGCGACGGCAGGCTCGAGGAAATCTCCGAGGTCAAAACCGATCCCCGCGTGCTCTATGCGGATTAGGTCCGCTGCGATTTTGCTCGCCACCCTCGCAGCACTTCTAAGCAGCATCGCTTTTGGCGCCGGGCTCACGATGTTCGCGGCCGCGAGTGCGACAGATGCGCTCGACGAGATCGGCCGCGCATATCAGGCCGCAGGTCGTGACCCCGTCGTGTTTTCCTTCGCGTCGAGTTCCAACCTGGCAAAGCAGATCGAGAACGGCGCGCCCGCGGCGCTCTTTCTCTCGGCGGACGAGCGGTGGATGGACTATCTCGCGACGCGCGATCTCATCGTGTCGGCGAGCAGAACGGATCTCCTCGGCAACACACTCGTGCTGGTGGCCCCCGCCGACAGCGATCTCTCGATCGAGATCAAACCCGGCTTCGAGCTTGCGAAGGCGCTTGGCGACGGACGACTAGCTGTAGGCGACCCCGATCACGTGCCGGCCGGCATCTACGCCAAGGCGGCACTCGAGAAGCTCGGCGTCTGGCAAGAGCTGTTGCCGAAACTCGCGCGCGCCGAGGACGTGCGCGGCGCCTTGGCTTTCGTCGAGCGCGGTGAAGCGCCGGCGGGAATCGTCTACTCGAGCGATGCGCCGCGCGCCAAAGTCCGCGTCGTCGCCACCTTCCCGCCCGACACGCACCCGCCGATCCTCTATCCGCTTGCGATCGTTGCCGGTCACGACGGCCCGGAGGCAAGGGCATTCTACGAATTCCTGCGCAGCCCGCAGGCCGCGGACATTTTCGAAAAGTACGGCTTCACGCTACACTAGCGGCCGTGTTTACACCCACGCCATTCGAAGTCGAAGCGATCCTCCTCAGCCTCCGGGTCTCGGTTTGGTGCGTGGTGTTGTGCCTTCCGTTCGGCATTCTGGCCGGCTGGGTGCTCGCGCGCCGGGATTTTCTCGGCAAACATCTCCTGAACGGGCTCGTGCACCTCCCCCTTGTCGTCCCGCCGGTCGCCGTTGGCTATGTGCTCCTATTGCTCTTCGGCATGCGCGGTCCGCTCGGGCGATTTTTCCACGACGTATTCGGCCTCACAATCGCCTTCACCTGGAAGGGTGCAGCGCTCGCTTCGGCCGTGATGGCGTTCCCGCTCATGGTGCGGGCGATCCGGCTTTCGATCGAGGCCGTCGATCGCGGCCTCGAGGCCGCCGCGCGCACGCTTGGTGCCGGCCCGCTCCGCGTCTTCCTCACGGTCACACTGCCGCTCACAATGCCCGGCATTCTTACCGGCGCCATCCTCGCCTTCGCCCGCAGCCTTGGCGAATTCGGCGCCACGATCACGTTCGTCTCGAATATCCCAGGCGAGACGCGGACGCTGCCGCTCGCCCTTTACACGCTCAGCCAGACGCCCGATGGGGAGGCAGGTGCGCTTCGTCTCGTTGTGATCTCGATCCTACTCGCTATGGCGGCATTGATCGCATCGGAGCTGCTTGCCCGCCGGTTGAGCCAGCGGTTGGGAGCCTGAAGGTGCTCGAGGTCAAGGCCAAGCGGCAGTTCGGCGCTTTCACGCTCGACGTGGCATTCGACGCAGCCGCCTCCGGGATCACCGCTCTCTTCGGCCGCTCGGGCTCGGGCAAGACGCTCACCATCAACGCGCTCGCCGGGCTTGCCCAGCCGGCCGAGGGACGCATCGCCGTCGGCGGCGTCGTGCTGTTCGATTCCCGACGCGGCATAAACCTCCCGCCCGAAAAGCGCCGGCTTGGCTACGTTTTCCAGGACGGCCGGCTGTTCCCGCACATGAACGTGCGCCACAATCTCGTCTACGGCATGAAGCGCCAAGCCGACGCGAACGGCATCGAATTCGACCACATCGTCGCCCTTCTCGGGCTCGAGGCGTTCCTCGAGCGTCGGCCGCGCGACCTTTCCGGCGGAGAAAAGCAGCGCGTTGCGATCGGCCGCGCGCTCTTGGCAGCACCAAGGCTTCTCTTGATGGATGAACCGCTTGCCGCCCTCGATGCCGCGCGCAAAGCGGAAATCCTGCCTTACATCGAGCGCTTGCGCGACGAGCTCGGTTTGCCCGTCGTTTACGTCAGCCACGCCATGGACGAGATCGTGCGCCTTGCGGATACCGTCGTGCTCATGTCGGACGGTCGCGTCATCGCGGTGGGTTCGGTCGAATCGGTCATGAGCCGCCTCGACCTGCGGCCCATGACCGGTCGATACGAAGCGGGTGCTGTCCTCAACACCACGGTCGAAAGCCACGACGAGAATTTTGGCCTCACGGCACTCGCCTTTGCCGGCGGGCGACTCCTGGTGCCCCATGTCGAGGCTCCCGTCGGCGGGCGAATTCGCGTCCGCGTGCGCGCGCGCGACGTGTCGATCGCTCTCCATCCCCCGAAAGCGCTGAGCATCCTCAACGCCTTTCCCGGAAAGATCATCGAGGTCGGCGAGGACGACGGTCCGCAAGTCGATCTCCTCCTCGACGTCGGAACGCCGCTTTGGGCGCGAATCACCAGGCGCTCTTATCACGAACTCGGGCTCGGCGTCGGCAAATCCGTCCACGCGCTGATCAAGGCCGTGGCGATCGATCGACATAGCCTCGGGCGCGTGAGCGGCTGGCGCTTGCGCCAGGATCACGGCGGGGGAATTTAACCCGCGGAACCCCTGGCCGAACCCGCGGCAAGGCGCGGACTGGTCTCGGCAAATCCGCTCCCCATATTAGAGAGAACGCCGGGCTTCAATCGAGCCGGATGCGGAAGCCTGGTCGCACGGGGTTCATCATGAAGAGCCATGGGACCGCGATGAAAGTCACGAACATCTTCGGCGGACTTGCGTTGCTCCTCGCGGTATCTCCGATTTACGCGCAGGATCGCAATTTCATGCCGCCGACCGGCGTACCGCAGGTCGGGCCGTCGCCAGAAACCGGCCCAAAAGTCGGCAACGTCATAACGCCCTATCGCTTCAACCCCGCGCCCAAGCAATTGTCGCCCTCCGACCAACAGGAAGCACTCGAATACAAGGGGCAATTGCAGAACCAGGAGTGGAACCTCGAGCAACAGCAAGTGCAGCGTTCGTCCAATCCGTTCCAGCGCCAACAACTGATCGATACTCAGCGCGAACTCAATCGGATGAACAGCGTTCTTCATCCTTGACGATAGAATTGCGGCGGCGAGCGAACGGACGCTGTCCCCCCCCCCCCGCCAAATCCATCCGCGAATCAATGGGGTGAGATGACCAGCACCGCCTCGATCCCGATCGATTCGCCCATAATGTTCGGCGGCAAGGGGCGGAACGGTGCGGTGTTCTGGATTGCGTCCATGCCCGCCCGATCGAGAGCCGTCGAGCCCGAGGTCTGCACCAGGCGGAGCTGAAGCAGATAGCCCCGGCGGTTCACCAACATGGCGTACCTCGCGACACCCGACTCTCCTCTGGCCGCGTTCGGATAGATCAGATTGCTCACGATGTCGTCGCGCAGTTCGTTGAGATAACGGTCGCCCCCGCCCTGGCCGCGCATGTTGCTTTCGACCCTGACTGGAGAAGAGTCTTCGTTTGGGCGCGCCGGCGCCAATGCCGGTTGGCCCTTATTCGATGACGACGGCGGCAGGGCGGCAACCTGGGGCGGCGTTTTGTCCGGTGCTGCCGGCGGCTTGGGCGCGGGTGCCGGCTCCGGCGTCTTCACAAGCTGCTGGGGCACTGGAGCGGGCGGCTGTTTTACTTTCGGCGCCGGCGGCG
>DATDHA010000328.1:0-4801 GCA_036521815.1 Alphaproteobacteria bacterium
GGAGAATGGCGGCCTGCTTGTCGCCTTCCGCTTTGAGGATGGCGGCTTGGCGCAGGCCCTCCGCCTCAAGGATGGCAGCACGTTTTTCGCGCTCCGCTTTCATCTGGCGGCCCATCGACTCGACGAGGTCCTTGGGCGGCGTGATGTCCTTGATTTCGACGCGGGTCACCTTGATGCCCCACGGTGTCGTCGCGTCGTCGACGACGGTCAGAAGCTGCGCATTGATCCGGTCGCGTTGGAAAAGGAGCTCGTCGAGGTCCATCGACCCCATCACCGTGCGCACGTTGGTCATGGTGAGGTTGAGGATCGCGATCTCGAGCCGCCTCACCTCATAAGCGGCCTTCGCGGCGTCGAGCACCTGGAAGAACACGATACCGTTCACCGTGACGACCGCGTTGTCCTTCGTGATCACTTCCTGCGAGGGCACGTCGAGCACGGATTCCATCATGTTCATTCGTGCGCCGATGCGATCGATGAACGGCATGAGCAGGCTCAGGCCGGGGCGGAGCGTGCGGGTATAGCGGCCGAAGCGCTCGACCGTGTACTCGCGTCCTTGGGGCACCGTCACCACGCCCATCGCCAACATGACGACCGCAAGGATCAGGATGGCGATCGCGAAGAGTACCGACCCAGAAAGCATTGTGATCTCCTGTCACCTTATCTCATCGCACGCGCAATTACGGGCATCGCGCGGACGGGAGAATAGTCTCGCAAATCGATTTGATCCAGCGGCGCGACCATTGTTGCGCAAGTACTAATTTAGCGCGCATTCGTTAATTAGCACTTAGACAGCTTGCCAAACCTCGACGATCGGACTTGACGAGCGCTACCATGGCTGCGCGTGTGTTCCTCGGACAACTCAAGGGGCTGGATCGATTGCGATGAGACGATTCCTGCACTCGGCCACGCTGGCGTTCTCCGCGGGTGCGGTTGGCGGCTTGGTCAATCGCGGAGCGCTGGTGCTCCTCGGTGCGCTCGGTTTGATGGATCCGCCCGACATCGCGAAGGAATGGCTCTATCAGGCGATCGCGTGGGGTGGGCTCTGGGGCTTCCTTTTCCTCATCCCGTGGCGCGCGCGTTGGTGGCTGCGTGGGCTTGTCTTCGGCCTCGGGCCTTCAGCCGGCGTTTGGTTCGTGATTTATCCCTTCATCTTCAGCGCCGGCATGTTTGGGCTCGATTGGGGTTTCACGGCGGCACTCATCCCCCTCATCGCCAATAGCGCTTGGGGCATCGCCGCGGCAGGTTGGCTCGAAATCCTGCGCGAACGACCGTCAACGGCGTAACGGTTCATTCCGTCCCGCTCAGGCGATAGATCATGACATCGCGGCTCGCGCGATCCTCGAGCTCGCGCGTCGTCGGAACGCTATAACGCCGAAGCTCGACGAGCCCCTCTTTCGGCAGGTAGGCGCGCCCGGGATCGGCAAGGAAGACGGCGACCCCTTCGCGCGCGAGCTGGCGAAGCCAGCGTGTGGCGCGCTCCGCCATCGGCCGCTCGTAGCAAACGTCGCCCGCAAGCACCACGTCCCAGCCGCGATTGGCCTGGGGTGGATCCGCACTCGTCACGTCTTCGATCAGGAGTTCGATCTCGACCGCGTTGGCGCATGCGTTGAGCTCGATGGCCGCAGTCGCAAGGGCATCGAGTTCCGTCGCATCGACGGTGCTGGCGCCGGCACGCATGGCCGCGATCCCCGCAACCCCCGATCCCGCCGCGAAATCGAGCACGCGCCTGCCGCGCACAAGCGCCGGGTCGTCGAGAATGAACCGCGCCAGCGCTTGCCCGCCGACCCAGGCAAAGGCCCAATAAGGTGGCGCCAGTCCGCTCGCTTCGAGGCTCGCCTCGATCGCCTCCCAAAGCGGCGTGATCTCCGTCGCGAGGTGGAGTGCGATTTCGGGGAGGAGAGGTGTCGTGACGCGTGCCGTGTTCGCGCGCACGAAGGCATGCGCCTCGTCACGCGTGAACCGCCTCACGAAGCGCTGAGTGCGGGCCCGAGAGTGCGCGCCGCGACGATCGCGCCGAGAACGAGCCAGCCGAACAGGCGGTTCGATTTGAACTTGGCGAGGCAGTCGTCGGGGTCGTCGGGATCGAGGGCCGCGACTTGCCAAAGGAGCTGGAGTGCGGCACAGCCGAGACCGAGATAAAACGGCCAGCGGAGCTGAATCGCAGCACCGCCTGCCGCCATGAGGAGGAGGGCGGCACCGTAAATGCAATAGAGCCACGGCTTTGAGCGCTCACCGAATTTGAGGGCGGTCGATTTCAAGCCGAGGAGGGCATCGTCCTCCTTGTCCTGATGGGCGTAGATCGTGTCGTAGCCGAGCGTCCAGGCGATCCCGCCGGCATAGAGGAGGAGCGGCCCCGCACCGAGCTCGCCCTTGATCGCGGCCCAGCCGAGCAAGGCCCCCCAATTGAAGGCAAGGCCGAGAACGAACTGGGGCCAATATGTGAAACGCTTCATCAGCGGGTAGGCGAAGACGACGATCAGCGACGCGGCACCGAGCCATATGGCGAAGCGATTGAAGCTCAGCAGGATCGCGAGGGCAGCCAGAAGCTGAAGTGCGAGGAAGACGAGGGCTTGGCGCAGCTTGACTGCCCCGCTCGGCAAGGGCCGCGTGCGCGTGCGTGCGACCTTGGCGTCATATTCGCGATCCGTGATGTCGTTCCACGTGCAGCCGGCACCCCGCATGATCACGGCGCCAAGGGCGAAGAGGAGGAAATAACCGAGATCGTGCCAGCTCTTCCACGCCATCGCGAGGCTCCACCAGCACGGGAAAAGAAGCAGCCAGGTGCCGATCGGCCGGTCGAGGCGCATCAGCCTCGCATAGGGCCGCGCATAGGCGGGCAGCCAGCGGTCGACCCAGTTGTCGTGGTAAATGTCGGTGCCGTCGCTCGCGAGAGTTTTGAAGGACGATGCCATCGGCTAATCTTGCTCCTCGCCGGGCGCGCTCACAAGTCCGCCCGGTTGGGGCGTCAAATTGGGGCGCCAAAGCGGCGTGGCCTCGAGCCCCAATCGCCCGCCGCTCGAAGAGGTGTCGGCTTGGAAGAAAGAGCAAAAATCCGGTTGTTCGTCGAGCATCCCCTCGCACCCGGTGCCGCGGTCGGCCTTTCGGCGGAGCAGGCGCATTATTTGCGGAGCGTCATGCGCCTCGGGCCGGGTGTGCCGCTCGTCCTTTTCAACGGGCGGGATGGGGAATGGCGCGCGCGGCTCGACGGATTAGGCAAAGGCTGGGCTTCATGTTCGGTCGAGGCCGCGACCCGGCCGCAGGTGCGAGAGCCGGACTTCTGGCTCGTCTTCGCGCCGCTCAAGCGCGCACGGATCGATTTCGTCGCGCAAAAAGCAACCGAACTCGGCGTTTCCGCCCTCTGGCCGATCTTCACGCGACACACGTCCGTCGGCCGCGTCAACGATGAGCGCTTGCGCGCGAACGCGATCGAGGCGGCCGAGCAATGCGAGCGTCTGACCGTCCCAGATATATTCGAGCCTGCCTCTCTCGAAGACGCGCTCGCAAGCTGGCCCGAGGATCGCCGCATCTTCCTTTGCGACGAACGCGGGGGCGGGGCGCCGATCGCCGAAGCCCTCGGCACGGCCGGGCGGTCGCCCGGCTCGATGGCCGAGCCCGCCGCCGCGATGATCGGCCCCGAAGGCGGATTTTCCTCGGAAGAGCTTGACCGTTTGAGAAATAACCCCATTGTTACGCCCATCGGCTTAGGGCCGCGCGTGCTTCGGGCCGATACTGCGGCACTCGCTGTTCTTGCCTGTTGGCAAGCCCTCGTCGGTGATTGGCGCAGTGTCCGCGCGGAAACTCCCGCAAGGCGATTCCAACCATAAATCGAAGGCTTCCCAATGTCTGGACCGCCCATCTCGAGCGGAGCGCCCATCGAAAGCAAGGCCGAACTGGTGGAGTACCTCGCCGGCGGCTCCAAGCCGATGTCCGATTGGCGGATTGGCACCGAGCACGAGAAATTCACCTTCCATCGGAAAACCCTCAAGCCGCTCTCCTACGAAGAGAAGGGTGGTGTGCGCGACCTTTTGACGGGCTTCCAGGAGCGCTTCGGCTGGAAACCTGTCGTGGAGGCTGGCAACATCATCGGGCTCAGCAAGGGTCAGTGCGCGATCAGCCTCGAGCCGGGCGGCCAGCTCGAGCTTTCCGGCGCACCCGTGCGCACGCTTCACGAAACCTGTGCCGAGGTGCATCAGCATCTCCACGAGGCGAAGGAGATCGGCGAGGCGCTCGGCTTCGAGCTCATCGGGCTCGGCTTTCACCCGACCGCCAAGCGCTCGGAAATCCCGTGGATGCCCAAGGGCCGCTACAAGATCATGCGCGAATACATGCCGAAGAAGGGCAAGCTCGGCCTCGACATGATGCTCCGGACCTGCACCGTGCAGGTCAATCTCGACTTCGCCTCCGAGGCGGATATGGTCGAGAAATTCCGCGTGAGCCTCGCCCTTCAGCCGCTTGCCGTGGCGCTTTTCGCCAACTCCCCGTTCACCGAAGGCAAGCCGAACGGCTTTCTCTCCTACCGCAGCCACGTATGGACCGATACCGACCCGGACCGCTGCGGAATGCTGCCGTTCGTGTTCGAGCCGGGCATGGGCTTCGAGCGCTACACCGACTACCTCCTCGACATGCCCATGTATTTCGTCTATCGCGACGGCAAATATATCGACGCGAGCGGGCAATCGTTCCGCGACTTCATGGCGGGGAAACTGCCCGCCCGTCCGGGCGAGCGGCCGACGATCGGGGACTGGTCCGATCACATGACGACCGCTTTCCCGGAGGTGCGCCTCAAGCGCTATCTCGAAAT
>DATDHA010000329.1:0-7491 GCA_036521815.1 Alphaproteobacteria bacterium
GGGCGCAACCCTAGCATCTGGCGCCCGAGAGGTGAAGCGAGGGTGCTATGCACCTGCCGGTGTCGAGGGAGCCAGAGCCATCGATCGCCCCTGGCTTGCCGAGCCGCTTGCGCGATACTATCTCAAGCTCCTTGCCCGTTAGGACGAATACCCCGTGACACAACTGGATATCGACGGCTGATTCCTCGATAAGTTCCGCATGAAGTTCGAAACCGACAAAAGACCCCGCCTTCGGTTGGCGCTGCAGCTTGGCGCGGGGTGCCATTGGAACGCGGGAGTGCCTCGAAGGCACGCGAACGGGCCGAAGGCACTCGTTGATTTTGCACGCACTCGTGCCGCTTTGCCGCCAGTCAAAAACGCCGCGAGGTCCCGACATGGCCGAGAGTCCCCGTAACCTTCGAGAGGACAATTCCATCTATAGGGCGCCAGCCGTTCGCAATGGGAGCGTCACATCCCAGGAGGAACCATGATTCCCGAAAAGATAGACCTCGCTCACGCAGCCGATCGCTCGGAATGGTCCGAACGCTTCGTTCAGGTGCGGAATACGACCGATGCCTTGGCGACGGATTTGCTGCCGGAAGACCAGACGATCCAATCGATGCCGGACGTCAGCCCGACAAAATGGCATCGTGCTCACGTCACCTGGTTCTTTGAAACCTTCCTCCTCGTTCCGCACCTCCGGGCATATCGGGTTTTTGCTCCTGAATTCGGCTACCTCTTCAATTCCTATTATCAGGCCGTCGGTCCGCGCCATCCGCGACCACAGCGCGGCCTGCTGTCGCGGCCGAGCGTTGCCGAGATCGCCGCCTATCGAAATCACGTGACCGAGGCGATGCTTCGGCTCATCGATGAAGCGGGGGAGGAGGATTGGCAGCCGCTGGCCCCACTTCTGGAGCTTGGCATCAATCACGAGGAGCAGCATCAAGAGCTTATCTTCATGGACATCAAGCATGTGTTCTCGGTCAATCCGCTTCGACCCGCTTACGCGCGGGCTCGGGTGGCGCCACGCGCCGCAGGGCATCCTGCGATGCTCGGTTGGAAAGACTTCGCCGGCGGCATTGCCGAAATCGGCCATCACGGGTGCCGCTTCGCCTTCGATAACGAAACGCCACGCCACAAGGTCTGGCTTGAGCCCTATCGGCTGGCGTCCCGCCTCGTGACGTGCGGCGAGTATCTCGCGTTCATCGAGGACGGCGGCTACCGGCGGCCGGAGCTTTGGCTCTCCGACGGGTGGGCTGCGGTCGAGGCGCAGGGCTGGGAAGCCCCACTCTATTGGGAGCGCGAGGGCGAAGGCGAATGGTCCGTCTTCACGCTCACGGGATTGCGGCCGCTCGATTTGGAGGAGCCGGTCTGCCATGCGAGCTACTATGAGGCGGATGCTTACGCGCGGTGGGCTGGCAAGCGCCTGCCGACCGAAGCGGAATGGGAGCGGGCCGCTGCCGGCGCCAAGGTCAGCGCTGAGCAAGGCATGCTTCACCCGCGTCCAGCACCAAGTCAGCAGGTCGGACTCAGCCAGATGATTGGCGATGTGTGGCAATGGACTGCGAGTTCTTATTCGCCCTATCCCGGATTTCGCGCACCGGCGGGTGCGATCGGCGAATACAACGGCAAGTTCATGAGCGGGCAAATGGTGCTGCGCGGCGGTGCGGTCGTCACCCCGCCCGGCCATTCGCGCGTCAGCTACCGAAATTTCTTTCCGCCGATGGCCCGCTGGGCGTTCAGCGGGATCCGGCTTGCGGAGGATATGTGATGCCAAAAGACAATCGCGCTGCGTTTCTCGACCTCGCACCCGTCGAGGAAAGTTTCCGCGACGCCGTGCTTGCCGGCCTGTCGCGGCGGGAAAAGGCGATCCCGTGCAAGTTCCTCTACGATGAGCGCGGCTCGGCCCTCTTCGAAGCGATCTGCGAGCTGCCCGAATATTACTTGACGCGTGCGGAGATCGGTATTCTCGCGCAACGCGCCGGCGAAATCGCGGCACTCATCGGGCCGCGCTGCCAGCTTCTCGAATTCGGCAGCGGCGCCAGCCGCAAGGTACGCCTTCTTTTGGCGGCACTCCAGGATCCGCGCGCCTATATCGCAATCGACGTCTCGCGCGAGCTTTTGAAGCAGGCGACCGCCGAGATCGCCAAGGATTTTCCCGCTTTGGAGACGATCGGGGCTTGCGCGGATTTCACAGAGCCCGACCGATTACCGCCGCTTCCATTCGAGCAGAACGGCAGGCGCGTGGTATTCTTTCCCGGCTCCACCATCGGCAATCTCGTGCCTGAGGAGGCCGTGTCGTTCCTGCGCGGCTGCCGGCGCATCGTCAGACCCGGAGACGGGGTGCTGATCGGCGTCGATCTCAAGAAGGCTACTGTGCTGCTCGAGCGCGCCTACGACGATTCAGCCGGCGTCACCGCGGCGTTCATCCTCAATCTTCTCACGCGCGCCAACCGCGAGCTCGATGCGAATTTCGACGCAGCGCGATTTGGCTACGAGTCGCTCTACAATCCCGACGCCGGCCGCATTGAGATGTACATCCGCAGCCTTGCCGATCAGATCGTGACCGTGGCCGGCCGTCAGATCGTCTTCACCGTTGGCGAGCGCATCCACGCCGAATATTCCTACAAATACGCGATCGGCGAATTTCAAGCCCTTGCAGCACGTGCGGGCTTTCGCGCCGATACCTGCTGGGGCGACGGAATTGGGCTTTTCAGCGTGCATTATTTGCGCGCGGAATAGCGGGCTCGGACGGGTTGCAGGTGGCCCTGGACGCGGATTTCCGGGGCTGGTTTCAGGCGGTTTGCTGCATCCAGAGCTGGACGATCGACTTGAGCTGCCCCACGATCGAATTGAGCACTTGGTCGACCGTGGTTCTGGCACCGTCGTCGTCGCAGAATTCCACACCGGCACCCTTGCCGTCCGTGCGCACCATCCGCACGCGAAGCTCGCCGAAATCCCGCACCGCGAGCCGCAATAGATCGCCCACTGGCATTTTGGCGAGGACGGACCGGTCGTCGAAACTGAGGTATGCGCCGCCGAGCGACATGTTCGAGATGAAGCACGCGATCTTTTCGCCGTCTCCAGGTGCGGCGACGAAGCCGAACTTGTGCGTGTCGAACCGGTGATGCTTCCTCGTGAAATTCATTCCCATTACCTTGCCATTTTGGGACGACGCAATCGTTCGCTCCATCAGCCGTTATGCACCCGCCGCTCTATGTCCAGTCTCGCGGCGTCCGATCATTCCGTGGGAAATCTGGCTCAAGAAATGCTCGAGGTCACCGGGGCAGGCGTCCTCGCATTCCTCGGCGACGCGGCGGAGTACAATCTCCGCGTGATCGAGCGTCCAGGCGCCGAATAGCCCCGCCTTGATCTCGTGCTGTGACTTGACGGCCGCGCGGAACGGCCGCAGGAGTGCGAGGGGCAATCGCGCCTTCTCGTAGATCGCTTTGAACCCGAGCGGACCGGAGTCATGAATGAGGATCACGGCGTTTTCGAGCGGGGTTTCGGCCATCAGCGCCATCGCCGCTTCGAAAAAGGCGCTATCGCCCGCGCAAAGTGCCCGCATCATGAGCGTAGGCGTCAAGCGGCCTCTCGCGTAAAGGCGCGCGGCGAGATCGCTAGCCTCGATCGAACCTGGGAACGCATTGACGCTTTTTATGAGCGCACCCTCCTTGGCCTGTGCCGCGAGCTCCTCGGCGAGTTCCCGGGGCAGGGCGTGCTTCTCGATCAGCCGCTCGCGCAGCGCGTTGGAGACCGATTGGATGATCCGCTCGGTGACCGTCAAGGGAAGGCATGGCCGTTCGACAATCAGGCTCTGGATCTGCTCGCGGCTGCCGAAACGGTCCATGATCTTGTGGAGCGAGCGCTCCGACACGGCAGCACGTTCGTTCGCGAGCAGGATCGTGATGGTCTCGCCGTCCTCGGCGGCCACGAGTGCCTCCGACACTTGCTCGCTGACGGCATCCCGGCCCGCGATGGCCACCTGCTTGGCGCTGTTGCCGCCCTCGATCACCCGCAATAGATCCTCGTCGGTTAAAGCGGGCGAGTAGCGGATAAAGGGTACGGAAATCGCCTCGACGTCGTCCGAAATCGCACGCGAGAGCGAGGGAGGGAGGAAGCTGCAGCTTAAGACGTGGGTCGCAAGTGCCGCGCGTACGCCTTGCTCGACGTCCATTGCCAATTTGACGAGGATCGCGGCGGCGATTTCCCGTTCATGCCAGCTCAAGGCGCCGTTCGAGTACTCGTTAGCGATGCGTTCCGCCGCCTCGGTTCGCGCCTGCGCCGAAGGGTCATCGGCAATCCGGTCGCGGAGATCGATCAGCGTCTCAAGGGCATCGCTGCCTTTGGACACGCCTCCGTCCTCGAGTGATCCGGCAGACGAAGCAAGCTGCACGTAAGTCGGGTCCCCACACCCTGCCTATACGAGTAGAAATTCAACTGTGGATCACATGTTTAAAGAAATGGTTAACGAACCCTATACCCTCCTGCGCAAACGTCGCCGCGACGTCGCCCGGCCGTTGCGTGCAAGAATATTTCGGGAGGCGATAGGTGGTGACCGCCTTGGGGTGCAGGCCAACCGTGCGCTCAACGAAATCGCACGCCAAGCTCGGTATTCTTACGCCACATCACCTCGCAATTGCGCAATGGGCTGTATTGTATCTTGAGGACGAATTCCTCCGGGCAAATCATGATGTCGGCGGGCTTGATGCGCGCCCCGCCCTCGGTCAGGTCGAGCACCAGGCAATCCATCATGCAACTGCTGCCGCTATAGATGATCTTGCCGTGCCGGAGCGTGCGTTCGCGCTTCTCGCGGCGGCGCTCGGCGGATTTCTCGTCCTGGACGACGGATTGGCCCGCGCGGTCGACGATATTCAGTTGAAGAGCAACCATCTCTTGCAGGACGGTATCGGCAATCGTGCGCGCCGACGCCTCCGTGACCAACGGGCTGCCGCGTTTGATGGCGACGGCTATGAGACCGACGAGGCCATGCCTATCCATTGCACGGGAGCCTCGCAATTTTTGCAGACGCGGCGCGTGGCGCCGAAATGTATCTCGACGCCGATAGCTTCGCGCGCAATCGCCACCGCATCGTGGCGGATCGATTGAGATCTGAAAACCTGCTCGCCTGCATTTCGGTTCAAGCGCTCTCCAAAACGTCGACCGCGCGGTTTAACGCAACCGCGGGTGCGCCGTGCGGAGATAGCTGCACGCAGTCGAAGAGCGCGCCAACTTCCCGCCGGGCGGCAACATGCGACATTGTCAGTCTGACTTCGGCGCCGGGTTCGCGCAGGTCAAGCACGGTGAGCCCGGAGAGGAACGACTCGCGATAGATCACCCGCTCGGTCAATCCCGGCCCGATGGCGAAACCCAATTGCCTCGACAGGCGATCCAACACCTCGGCCATTCGTCGCTTGTTCCGGGAATCGATGTTCGACAAGCGGTTGCGCAAGACGATCCAGTAAAACGGATGGCCCGTCGTTCGTGCGCGTTGCTCCCTCGCTGCCGCTACCATCTCGCAAAAGTGATTAGGCCGCACGACGTCGAACGTCTCGGGATGGACGACCGCGAGGCCGTCAAGATCCACGAAACTGTCGTTGATCGGGGTGATCAGGGTATCGGCGAGCGTGAGTGCCAGACGCGAGCAACCGGGATCGCCGCCCGGCGTGTCGATGACGACGTAGTCGTGCGCCTCCGCGAGACGCGTGCGCACGGCCGCCAGGTCGATCGAGTCCACACACTCGGGCACTGCGACGTGGTTCCCCGGCATTGGCAACGCAGCGCCATGGGCCTCGGAGAAGACGCGCCGGTTTTCGAGATAGCGGGTCAGTGACTGCTGGCGCGCATCGAGATCGAGGGTGGCGACCGAATGTCCCGCGCGCAACAGCGCCACTGCGAGATGCATCGCCACGGTCGATTTCCCGGAGCCGCCTTTTTCGTTGCCGACCACGACGACGTGAGCGCCACGGCCCGGCTTCCGACCTGCCGTCGCATTGGCGGGGGCCATGCTGATTTGGGCGCCATAAGGCAGAATTGTCGGCCTCTTCGGCGCGACGATGTCGCATTGGCCGGGTTCCGTCGCGGCGGGCTTAAGGACGGCCGGCTGTGCCGGCACAGATTTCTCTCGCGTGGTTTCGCTCTTCAGCCGAGCCTGACGTCGGCGGATTGAAATCCGCTCGGCGAGGAATTCCGCGAGATGCCATTTCCGCTCGGCATCGAGGATGAATTTTACCCCGGCCTTGTTTCCCTGGGAATAAACGACGGTGGCGGCAAAGGCTCCGAGGGTCGGAACCTCGATGTCGAGCGTCTCTCCCACCTTGGGCGGCTTTTCGATCACGATGAGTGCGCCCCCGCCGGAGACGTCCTGGAGGGTGCAGGCCATTTTGGCGCCGCTCAGAACGATCGTGACCGGCCACGCGACTTGCCAGCGGGGAAACTCGCGCCGCTCCGCGAGTGTTGCCGATTTGACCGATGCTGACTTGCCCGAAGCCGATATCGCGCGCAGATGTTTCTCGAGATACGTCCATAGTTCGGAGGCGATCGGATCGACACTGTCTGGCGCATCGCCTTCCGAGCCTTGTCGGTCCGCCGTGAGCACGTCGGCGAAGGCGGGCGCGCGCGGTACCGCGACGGGCGCCAAAGTGCCGTGCTGGACAAGCGCCATTGCAACGGTCGCATTGACGCCTTTTCCGGCGCCGGCGCCGTTGATCACGAATACGGATCGACGCGCGCAATTCTCGGCAAGCTCGACCGTGGTGCCAACCGATTGCAAGCCGTCCTTCGACGCAACGACCGGCATGACGACCAGGTCCGCCGCTGAGATCGCGGCTTCGATCGCCCGCGTCGGCAGTGCTGGCGCGTCGACGATCGCGAACGCGATGCCGTCCTGGCGCAAGATGTCCAAATCGGACGCGAGCCGCAACGGATCGCTTGGCACGTAGCGCACGTCGCCAAGCCGATTGGCGCTTGCAAGTTGCTTGAGCGGGCTTTCCGTTTCCAAATCGACGAGTGCGATCGGCACCCGTGCCGACGCCTGCGCATGGCGTGCGAGACAGGTTGCAAGCGTGGTCTTGCCGACCCCCCTGTTTGCCGAAACGAAAGACAAAACAAACATCGTGGCTTCCGTCCAAAAATAAATCGTCGTACCTGCACGTAGAATATTCTGCCGAGCACCTTCGATCCAATATGCTGCGGCAATATCACGCTATAGCTAAGAGTTATTGCCATCCAATTAACGTAAACACTGCCGCGGCGTGGCGCGGAGTCACAAAATGCGAAGCAATTTCAGCCACATATTCCTTGTCGATAAGTGCTGTAAATCCCTGATGGGCCCCGGTCGCGCTTGCGGCAATGAAGCGGGTATCGCGGCATGTCGGGCGTTGATTTTTCCCGAATCGGGAGCGCGTTGCGGAATTTGCGATCGAGGTTTTTCAGGCCGCAATTTCGACGTTGGCGCCGTTAAGGAATTCTTGCGTTCTAGTGTGGTGGATTTGAAGTTCCTATGATTTTGGT
>DATDHA010000330.1:0-2684 GCA_036521815.1 Alphaproteobacteria bacterium
GTGACCAATTTCATCGTCACACCACTCTCGTTCCTCTCGGGCACCTTCTATTCGCTCGACCGTCTGCCCGGCGTTTGGAAGGCGATTGCCTACGCCAACCCGTTCTTTTACATGATCGACGGATTCCGGTACGGCTTCATCGGCCATGCCGACGGATCGACCGAGATCGGCATCGCCGTCATGCTCGGTGCAAACTTGGCACTCTGGTGGCTTTGCCAACGCATGTTCGCGCGCGGCTACAAGCTCAAGGCCTGAAGCATTTTCCGGCAAAGCGGATGCCGGTCGATCCGAGGAGGTCGCGCCGCGCCCGCGTTGGAGACAGTTGGAAAACCGCCCCATGGCTGCCTGTCCATTCTCCGCATACCCCTTGTCGGCGTGCCGGTTTCACGCCATCTCAATTGACACGTCGCGGTCGATTGCCAATACTCACCGGCTTTCTTTGGCGTGCCCCTGGGCGTGTTTTTGGAGGATTCCGTGATCCCAGCCCTGATGCCGACCTATAACAGGTGCAACATCGCTTTCGAGCGGGGCGAGGGGGCCTACCTCTTCGCGACGGATGGGCGACGATTCCTCGATTTCGCATGCGGCATTGCCGTCACCGGGCTCGGCCACGCGCATCCCCACCTCGTGAAGGCGCTCACCGAGCAGGGTCAGAAGCTCTGGCATTGCTCGAACATCTTCGAGATTCCGGCGCAAAAGCGCCTGGCCGAACGGCTCGTAGCCAAGAGCTTCGCGGACACGGTGTTTTTCTGCAACTCGGGGGCCGAGGCGATCGAGGGCGGGATCAAGCTCGTGCGCAAATATCACGACGAGACCGGCAATCCCGAACGCTATCGGATCATCTGCTTCAACAATGCTTTCCATGGCCGCACGCTCGCGACGATTTCGGCGGGCGGGCAGGAGAAGCACTTGAAGGGCTTCGGACCCGAGGTCGACGGCTTCGATCATGTCGCGTTCGGGAATTTGAACGAAGTGCGCAACGCAATCACGAAGGAAACCGCCGCGATCCTGGTCGAGCCCGTCCAGGGTGAAGGCGGCGTGAGTGCGGCGCGGGAGGACTTCCTCCGCGGCTTGCGCGCCGTGTGCGACGAATTCGGCCTGCTTCTCTTCATGGACGAAGTACAGTCCGGCATGGGCCGCACCGGCAAGCTCTTCGCCCACGAGTGGGCTGGCATCAAGCCCGACGTGCTATCGACTGCGAAGGCGCTTGGCGGCGGATTCCCCGTCGGTGCTGTCCTCGCGACCGAGAAGGCCGCGGTCGGCATGACGGCCGGCACCCACGGCTCGACCTTTGGCGGCAACCCGCTCGCGATGGCGGTTGCCAACGCCGTGCTCGACGTGATGTTCGCGGACGGCTTTTTCGGTCGCGTGGCAACGCTCGGTGCGGACTTCGGCCGGCGCCTCGAAAAGTTCGTGAAAGCGCACGGCCGGGTCTTCACGGACGTGCGCGGCATGGGGCTGCTGCGCGGTCTTAAATGCGCAGACGGCTTCACCAACGCGGACGTCGTCGCGAAGCTGCGCGAAAACAACCTGCTGACCGTGACGGCCGGCGACAATGTGGTGCGGCTCGTCCCGCCGCTCATCATCGAGGAACGCCACCTCGGCGAGGCGATGGCCGCCCTCGAGAAGACGGCCCTTGCCCTGGAGGCGCCACGGCCATGAGTTGCGTCGCGAGCGCTCCGTCATGAGCGGGGCCGGCGGACCGCGGCACTTCCTCGACCTCGATCGGGTCGATTCGGCGACCCTCAGGCGCATGCTTGAAATGGGCAAGGCGTTCAAGCGCGGCGTGGGCCTCAAGGCGAAGCCTCTCAAGGGCAAGACTCTCGCCATGCTGTTCGAGAAGCCATCGACGCGCACGCGCGTCTCGTTCGAGGTTGGCATGCGCGCCCTCGGCGGCGAGGTGGTGGTGCTCGAGCGGGACGGGATGCAGCTTGGCCGCGGCGAAACGGTCGCCGATACGGCGCGCGTTCTCTCGCGCTACGTCGACGTCATCATGTTGCGCACGACAAGGGAGGAAAAGCTCCTCGAGCTCGCCGAGCATGCCACGGTGCCCGTGATCAATGGGCTCACCGATCGCACCCATCCATGCCAGATCATGGCCGACGTGATGACGTTCGAGGAGCATCGCGGGCCCATCGCGGGCAAGGTGGTGGCCTGGGCCGGCGACGGCAACAACATGGCGACCTCGTGGATCCATGCCGCCGTGCGCTTTGGCTTCACGCTTAAGCTCGCTTGCCCGAAGGAGCTCGGCCCACCCCGGCAGGTCGTGGAATGGGCGCGGAAGGAGGGCGCCACCATTGTCATCGCCGACAAGATCGACGTGGCGGTGAGTGGTGCGGATTGTGTCGTCACGGACACCTGGGTCTCGATGGGCGAGAAGGAGATCGACACGCGCTACGCGCTTCTTCCGCCCTACCAGGTCGATGACAGGATGATGCGGCTTGCCAAGCCGGATGCTATCTTCATGCATTGCCTGCCGGCACATCGCGGCGAGGAAGTAACGGCGTCGGTGATCGACGGACCGCAGTCGGTCGTGTGGGACGAAGCCGGCAACCGGTTGCCGGCGCAGCAGGGGATTTTGGTCTGGTGCCTGAGCTGACGGAACGCGACGCGGACGCAAGCGGCGGCATTTCCGGCCACGACGACGATCTCGTCCAGCCGTTCCAGATCGAGGCTCAGGCGAT